>CAJVXR010000021.1 GCA_913009535.1 uncultured Flavobacteriales bacterium
TTGATTCTAATAAAATTAAATTAATATCTTCTGAGCTAATTTCTTTTGCTTTATAGATATAACTTAATGCGTTGTCAGTATCACCAAGGTTTTTGTATATGGCCGCCATAGATCTAAACACATTTAGCTGAACAGAAACTGTCAATTCATTTCTTCCATCTTTATGTGACCCGGCTTTTACAAATAAATCACGATTGGATTCACTTGCAAATGATTGCTCTTCACCAGTCTCAACTTCAATGGCATAGTAATTAGTTGATACACCTGTGAACCCTAGATCTTCTAGTTCTCTATAAAAATCCATAGCTACATCAAAATCTTTAGTTTCAGTAGCTAAAAGAGCTGCGTTGTATAGATATAAAGTGTCTGATGGCGAGACTCTAAAGGCAGATTCTAGATTAGCATACGAAGTTTTGTAGTCTTTTAAATCTAGTGCACCTTTAGCATTCTCTACAAACTTATTAAGCATAGCAGATTTAAGCGGTCTAACCTTTTCTGTGTAATTTTTGTAAGTTAATTCTTCTTCAAGAGAGATCACTTTTTTAAAATTATCTAATGCTAAATATGCATCAGCCAACGAAGACTCCCCATCTGCATAATAAGAAACACCCTTTAAATAATGGTATTTGATTTTAATCTTATTATCTGCATCTTGAAGATCATATTTTTCTACTTCAACAATGTTTTCTTTTGCAGTTACAAAATCTTTAGTTTTCAACGCTTTTTCAACAGCTTTTAATTCCTTTTTTTGTGCGAAACTGTTAAAAAAGATTAAGGTAAATATTATGACTATAAGTTTATGATTTTTCATTTGTTTTAAATTGGAGTTTTATTATTTTATTCTTCATTTGATAAAGGTTCTTCAGTTGATTCTTCTTGGTTATCAATTTCCGTACTTAATGCTTCTTCATCTATATCCTCATCTTCCTCATGCATTACTTTTGCTACGGCAGCAATAGAATCATTTGCTTTTAAGTTTATAAGCTTAACTCCCTGAGTTGCTCTACCCATTACTCTCAAATTTTCAACAGCTAACCTAATTGCAATACCAGATTTATTAATTATCATAAGATCATCAGCATCACTAACGTTTTTGATAGCTACTAAATCACCAGTTTTTTCAGTAATTGAAATTGTTTTAACTCCCTTACCTCCTCTATTTGTAATCCTGTAATCTTCTAAACTTGATCTTTTACCGTAACCATTTTCTGAAACAACTAATACATCACTTTCCATATCATTTACTGCTATCATCCCAATAGCCTCATCATTTTCACTTTGAAGTCTAACGCCACGAACGCCTGAAGCACCCCTACCCATTGGCCTGGTTTTAGCCTCTTCAAATCGAATAGCTTTTCCAGATTTTAATGCGATCATTACTTGACTCTCACCATTAGTTAATTTAGCTTCGAAAAGTTCATCATCATCTTTAATAGTTATTGCATTAATTCCGTTAGTTCTTGGTCTTGAATACTGTTCAAGTAATGTCTTTTTAACTTGACCTTTTTTAGTTGCCATAATGACATAATGACTATTAATGTATTCTTCATCTTTTAGATCTTGAGTACATATAAAAGCTTTTACTTTATCATCTTGCTCAATATTTATTAGATTTTGAATTGCTCTTCCTTTAGAAATCTTTGTACCTTCTGGTATTTCATACACTCTCATCCAGAAACATTTACCTTTTTGCGTAAAAAACAACATGTATTGGTGGTTTGTTCCTACAAATAAGTGTTCTAAAAAATCTTCATTCCTTGTAGTGGATGCTTTTTGACCAACCCCACCTCTGTGTTGAGTTTTATAAGCATCAAGTGGAGTTCTTTTAATATAACCAGCATGTGATATTGTAATTACAACTTGCTCATCTGGAATCATATCTTCTATAGATAAATCACCACCTGAATATTCAATAACTGATCTTCTTTCATCTCCATATTTAGTTTTTACTTCTAATAATTCATTAGAAATAATTTCCATTCTTCTATCTTTTTTGTCTAAAATATCTTTTAAATCTATTATTAATATTGTAATACTCTCAAATTCAGCTCTTAACTTGTCTTGCTCTAAACCAGTAAGTTGTCTAAGTCTCATTTCTACAATAGCTTTAGACTGGATTTCTGATAATTTAAAGTTGGTGATTAATTTATTTCTCGCTTCATCCGCATTAGAAGAAGATCTAATTAGTGCAATAACTTTATCAATATTATCAGAAGCTATAATTAAACCCTCTAAAATATGAGCTCTTTCTTCTGCTTTCCTTAATTCATACTTTGTTCTTCTAACAACAACATCATGTCTGTGCTCAACAAAATAATGAATCATTTCCTTCAAATTTAACATTTGAGGCCTTCCCTTAACTAGCGCTATATTATTTACACTAAATGAAGATTGAAGTGCTGTATACTTATATAACTTATTTAAAACAATATTTGGTATAGCATCTCTTTTTAAGATATAAACTATACGCATTCCATTTCTATCAGACTCATCTCTAATAGATGCTATTCCTTCAAGTTTTTTATTATTAACAAGGTCCGCTGTTTTCTTAATCATATCAGCTTTATTAACCTGATATGGAATCTCCGTTATAATTATACATTCTCTTCCACTTACTTCTTCAATATTAGCTTTAGCTCTTACTACAACTCTACCTCTACCAGTTTTAAAAGCTTCTTTAACTCCGTCGTATCCATATATAACTCCACCGGTTGGAAAATCAGGTGCTTTGATGTGCGTTATTAGCTCGTCTATATCAATATCATTATTTTTAATATAAGCAATCGTTCCATCAATTACTTCAGATAAATTGTGTGGAGGCATATTAGTTGCCATTCCTACGGCTATCCCAGATGCTCCATTAATTAATAGTCCAGGAATTCTTGTTGGAAGTACAGTAGGCTCGTTTAATGTGTCATCAAAATTTAATCTATGGTCTACAGTATCCTTATCTATATCGGCTAACATATCTTCCGATATCTTTTTCATTCTAGCTTCAGTATATCTCATGGCAGCTGGACTATCTCCATCGACAGATCCAAAGTTACCTTGACCATCTACTAATAGGTATCTCAAACTCCAGTCTTGCGCCATTCTTACCATAGCATCGTATACAGATGTATCTCCATGAGGATGGTACTTACCTAGAACTTCTCCAACAATTCTAGCAGACTTTTTATGTGCTCCACTAGCTCTTATACCTAATTCATGCATTCCATAAAGAACTCTTCTATGGACAGGCTTAAGTCCATCTCTAACGTCTGGTAATGCTCTAGAAACGATAACAGACATTGAGTAATCAATGTATGCAGATTTCATTTGTTCCTCTATATTAATAGGGATTAATTTTTCTCCTTCAATCATAAGAAATTATTGTTATAAATTTAGTTGGTTCAGACCAATGGTAAATATAATAATTTAATCTGTTGAAAGTAAAAAAAAACAAGATTAAATAGTTAATTTTATTAACAATTTTACATACGTTATTAAATTAAAAAATAAATGATAAAAAATCTAATTGATAATTGTTTAACAATGAATGTTTAACTACATTTAATTTTAATTTATACAACTATATGGACGATAATTTTTCATCAAGAGTTAAAGACGTAATTACTTTTAGTAAAGAAGAAGCACTAAGATTAGGGCATGACTTTATTGGAACAGAACATTTAATGTTAGGCATATTAAGAGATGGTGAAGGAAAGGCTATTGATATTTTAAACTCCCTCTCTGTTGATATAATATATCTAAGAAAAAAAGTTGAAATTCTATCACCTCCTAATAGTGATAGTTCTTTCACATCAAATTCTAAGAAAAACCTTCACTTAACTAGACAAGCTGAACGTGCTTTAAAAACTACTTTTCTTGAAGCTAAATTATTTCAAAACTCAACTATAAATACTGCTCATTTAATTCTTTGCATATTACGTAACGATAATGATCCAACTGCTAAGCTTTTAAATAAGCTTAATGTTAATTATGAAAATGTTAAAGAGTACTATAAAGAAATGATAGAGGGTGATCTAGATGATGAATATTTAGACAGCTCTTCAGCTGCTGACTTTAAAGATGAAGAATCTTTTGAAAAAGACAATGAAAATGAAGATCCAATAATAGAGCCTGAAAAAACAAAAGTAAAATCTACAAAAAAAACTAAAACTCCTGTTTTAGATAACTTTGGAAAGGACTTAACTTCATTAGCTGAAAATGGTGAATTAGATCCGATTGTAGGAAGAAACGATGAAATCCAAAGAGTATCACAAATATTAAGCAGAAGAAAAAAGAATAACCCATTACTAATAGGTGAACCAGGAGTGGGCAAGTCCGCTATTGCAGAAGGTTTAGCTCTTAGAATTACTCAAAAGAAAGTTTCCAGAGTATTGTTTAATAAAAGAATTATTTCTCTTGACCTTGCAAGTCTAGTAGCTGGTACAAAATACAGAGGTCAGTTTGAAGAAAGAATGAAAGCTGTAATGAATGAACTGGAAAAAAACAGAGAGATCATACTTTTTATTGATGAAATTCATACAATTGTTGGAGCTGGTGGTGCTACTGGTAGTTTAGACGCATCTAATATGTTTAAGCCTGCCTTAGCTAGGGGAGAAATTCAATGTATTGGAGCAACGACTTTAGATGAGTATAGAACTTCCATTGAAAAAGATGGTGCATTAGAGAGAAGATTTCAAAAAATAATAGTAGAACCAACTAGTGAAGATGAAACAATAGAGATTTTAAATAATATTAAAATTAAATATGAGGAGCATCATAATGTTGAGTATACTAGTGAAGCAATACTAGCATGCGTAAAGCTAACTAGTAGATATATGACCGACAGATTTCTGCCAGATAAAGCTATAGACGCATTGGATGAAGCAGGTTCCAGAGTACATCTGAATAATATAGTAGTACCTAAGCATATTATAGATCTAGAAAGTGAACTAGAACTTATTCGAGCTACAAAAAATAATGCTGTCAAAAAGCAGAAATATGAAGAAGCTGCAAAATTAAGAGATGACGAAAAAATACTAGAAAGCAAATTACTATCTGCACAAAAAGCATGGGAGAAAGAATGTGAAAACAACAAAGAAATTGTAAATGAAGAGCATATTGCAGATGTAGTATCCATGATGACTGGAATACCGTTAAACAGAGTAAAGCAAAGTGAAATAAATAAGCTTTCCATATTACCTGAAATCATAATGAATAAGGTTATTGGTCAAGATGATGCTGTTTTAAAAGTTGTGAAATCGATCCAAAGAAATAGAGCAGGTCTTAAAGACCCAAATAAACCGATAGGGTCATTTATATTTTTAGGTCAAACCGGGGTTGGAAAAACACAATTGGCTAAAATATTAGCTAAGGAGTTATTTGATTCAGAAGACTCTTTAATTAGAGTGGATATGAGTGAATATATGGAAAAGTTTGCCATATCTAGATTAATTGGTGCGCCTCCAGGATACGTTGGATACGAAGAGGGTGGGCAATTAACAGAAAAAATAAGAAGAAAGCCTTATTCTGTAGTCTTACTTGATGAAATTGAAAAGGCTCATAAAGATGTTTTTAATATGCTACTTCAGGTATTAGATGATGGTTTTTTAACCGATAGCTTAGGTAGAAAAATTGACTTTACAAATACCATAATAATAATGACATCAAATATTGGTGCCAGAAAATTAAAAGACTTTGGTAATGGTGTTGGCTTTGGAACAAGTGCAAAAATAAATCAAGAAGGAAATAACTCAAAAAGCGTTATAATCAATGCTCTTAAGAAAGCCTTTGCTCCAGAATTTTTAAATAGAATTGATGATGTTATAATATTTAACAATCTACAACTAAAACATATTAATAAGATTATTGATATTGAGCTAGAAAAACTATTTACAAGAACTGAGGAATTAGGGTACAAAATTAAGCTGACTAAAAAAGCGAAAGATTTTATAGCAGAAAAAGGGTTTGACAAACAATACGGAGCTAGACCTTTAAATAGAGCAATTCAAAAATATTTGGAAGATGAATTAGCTGAGGAAATAATCAAATCTAAAATTCAGACTGGTGATAATATTAAAGTGGATTTAAATAAGGATAAGAGTAAATTAGTTTTAACAACTGTTAACCCTAAAAAGACTTCTAAAAAGTAAATAAATTATCCACAATTTTATAATCATCGATAAAGACTAGAGTTTTATTTATTTCTTTAGACATTATTTTATCTTCAGTAACGAATTCAACATGATCTCTGTACTGATCGATAAAACCAGTCAAACGTTTCGATGTCTTTAACGGTTTTTTAAAATCTAAAGCTTGTGTGGCATTGAAGAGTTCAATCGATAATATTTTTTTTACATTTTCAGTAATATCAAATAACAATATTGCAGAGTTAGCACCCATACTAACATGATCTTCTTGACCATTTGAAGAAACTATAGAATCAACACTAGAAGGAGAAGATAACTGTTTGTTTAAACTAACTAAACTAGCAGCTGTATACTGAGGTATCATAAATCCAGAATTTATACCAGGGCTATCCACTAAAAATGAAGGCAAACCTCTTTGTCCAGAAATTAAATTATAAGTTCTTCTTTCTGAAATATTTCCTAATTCAGATAAAGATATTTTTAAAAAATCTAAGACATAGGCTAAAGGTTGGCCATGAAAATTACCACCTGAAATAATCTTATCTTCTTTATGAAAAATAATAGGGTTGTCATTTACGGAATTAACCTCATTCATTATAACATTTTTAGCATAACAGATAGTATCTAAACTAGCGCCATGAACTTGAGGTATACATCTAAATGAATATGGATCTTGAGTATGAACTTTGTTCATTAACGAAATATCACTATTGTCTCTAAAATAATTAACTCTCTCAGCAACAATAGCCTGTCCGTTATGAGGTCTTACCTTTTGGATTAACGCGTCAAAAGGTTCTACCCTACAGTCATATGCCTCTAAAGAAATAGAGGAAATTAAATCAGACATGTAGGAAATTTTATAGGCTTCAAATAATAAATATATACCATACCCAGACATAAACTGTGTGCCATTTAAAAGCGCCAATCCTTCTTTAGATCTAAGTTGTAAAGGAAGGATAGAAAGTTCCTTAAGGACATCACTAGCGTCCTTTAAAACACCTTTATAAAAAACTTGCCCCTCACCTATTAATGGTAAGCTCAAATGAGCTAAAGGAGATAAATCACCAGAAGCACCCAAAGAGCCATGTTTAAAAATAACAGGCAATACATCATTGTTGTAGAAAAAAATTAATCTATTTAAAGTATCTAAATGAATCCCACTATGGCCTTTACTAAGAGTGATTATCTTTAACAAGAGCATGATTTTAACAATAGCTAAAGGAGTCTTTTCTCCTACTCCGCAAGAATGTGATAAAATTAAATTGTGCTGAAGCTTGCTTAAATCTTTGTCTTCAATACTAACATTGTATAATGAACCAAAACCAGTATTAATACCATATAAAGGAGATTCACTTTGGGTTATTTTTTTATCTAAATAATTCCTACATTCCACTACATTATTAATAGATTCATCAGATAATTTTAATACAAGGTCCTTTTCAATAATTTTATATATCGCTTCAATATCAAGTAATCTATTATCTATTATGAATTCCTTCATGTGTTTCTATCTATAATTAATTATATTACTAAACCAAATCAAATAAATAATTATGACTAAAGGTAATATTAAAGCAAATTTAGTAAATCTGTTTTTAGTTTTCACATTTTTCTCATGTGACTTAAACAATGATAAATTAACATTAATTTCTGGAAAGGTATTAAACCCTATTGGCGAAACAATAGAAATAAATGGCCCTGGAATAATGGAAGATGGAACTATTAACTCAACTATGCTTTGGACAACAAATATTGACAAAGACGGATCCTTTAGTGATACTTTAAATTTAAAAAAATCTGCTTATTATTATTTTATCCATGGCCGTGAAAGAATTCAACTATTTCTTGAGCCTGGCAATAACCTTATGATTGATTTAGATGCAAATGAATTTGATGAATCGATTACATTTAGCGGTTCTGGAATGGAAAATAATACATTTTTAAAAGAAAAGTTTTTATTTCAAGAAAAGAACCCATTAAATGTTATTGAAGTATCAAAACTAGAGAGTGTTGAATATATTAATACAATAGATTCATTAAAAAAATCTAATTATAAATTCACAAATAAATACTCAAGTATTAGTAGTCAATTTAAAGCTTTAGAGCTCAAAAATATCGATTATACTTACTTACAATTTATACAAAGATATCCTCTATATCATGAGTTTTATGCAAAAAAACAAGCCGTTTATAGTGATTCGTTTATGAAGCCCTTAGAGTTAATTGACTACACTAATGAAGAAGACTACCTTCTATATCCGACCTTTAAGCAATTAGTAATTTCTCATTATCAAAATATATTAGATAAGTCAGAAGATATTGAAGCAGATTTAAATGAATTAAATTTATCTGAATCTAAACTTATAAAAAAAGATTTAGTAGCTCAAGGAGTATATTATTTATCTGCAGGTAACACAAGGAACAAGGATGTATATGTAAGTCTAGTTAGCCTAACTAAAGAATTTAAATCAACTGGAGAAGATAGTTTGATAAATTCTCAACTAATTAATAAATTTAATACTTTAAGTAAATTAGATAAAGGAATGAAATCTCCAGAATTTACTGATTTTGAGAATTTCAAAGGTGGAAGCACTTCTCTTTCTGATCTTATAGGTAAGTATGTATATATTGATGTTTGGGCAACTTGGTGCGGCCCATGCATTAGAGAGATTCCAAGTCTACAAAAAATAGAAAAAGAATACCATGATAAGAATATTTATTTTGTAAGCTTATCAATAGATGACAGAAATAGACCTAAGTATAATTATGAAGCTTGGAGAAAGATGATAATTGAAAGAGAGTTAACAGGTATTCAACTTTTCGCTGATAACGCTTGGAAAACTGAATTCACTGCTGCCTATGGAATTGATTCAATTCCAAGGTTTTTACTTATAGATCCAGATGGTAATATTGTAAGTGGAAATGCTCCAAGACCTTCAGATCCAGCATTAGTAGAATTATTTACTAGTCTGGGTATCTAATGAAAAATAAATTTTGATTATTTTTCTTCATTATAATCTACATAATAGTTTTTATTTATCTCTAAATTTCTTTCGATCGTTTTAAGATGTTTCCAATCGGAGTCTGGAAATAGCTTAATAGTTTCTTTATCTAAGTTTATTTCAATTGGCATATTAAAACCATCGATAACATTACTCCATTTATAGTAAATCGAGCCATTATCAAAGTAGTATTCAAAAATTGGTATTCTTACATCTCTTAAATATTGATCAAAAACTTTAGTCAAGTCAACACTTAAAAAAGTAGAGATGTAATTCTCTATTTCTTTAGTAGTAACTGTTTTATGGTAAAATTCTTTATTTAATCCACGTAAAACATTTCTCCATTTTTGATCATCTCCACATATTGCACGAATTGTATGCAGTAAATTAGCTCCTTTTGAGTACATATCACCTGACCCTTCTCTATTAACATTATAATCACCAATTATTGTTTTAGTATTTCTAATACCTCTTCTAGTCCCGATAACATATTCTGAAGAAGCTTCTTTTCCATAATGATAATCAAGATATAAATTTTCCGAGTAAGTAGTGAAACCTTCATGAATCCACATATCAGCAATGTCTTTGTAAGTAATATTGTTTGCGAACCACTCATGCCCAGATTCATGAATAATTATATAATCAAACTTCAACCCCCACCCTGTTCTGGAAAGATCTCTTCCTAAATAACCCTTCATAAACTTATTTCCATAAGTTATCGAACTTTGGTGTTCCATTCCTAAATAAGGAGTCTGCACTATCTTGTAGCCATCTTCATAAAAAGGATAAGGTCCAAACCAGTGTTCAAATGCTTCTAACATTTTTGGAACTTCTTTGAAATGTTCTTTTGCTTTAGCTAAATTATAGCTAAGAACAAAATAATCTAAATCAAGGTTCCCATTTTCTCCATTATAAACTTCAGAGAATCTTACATAATCTCCAATATTAATATTCACCCCATAATTATTGATAGGGTTATTAACAAACCAATGAAAGGTATTAGAGTCTTTTCTTTCTTCAATATTAATTAATCTTCCATTAGAAACATTAGTTAAACCTTTGGGAACATTTACACTAATTTTCATACTATCTACTTCGTCATACATATGATCTTTATTAGGCCACCAAACACTTGCCCCTAAACCTTGACAAGAAGATGCGATAAAATGATTGCCATTATCATCTTTCTCCCATGAAATACCACCATCCCAAGGAGCATTAACTGCCTCCCTTGGATTTCCCTTATAAAACAATTTTATTTTTTCTAAGGAACCTACTATTTGATTTTTTTTAAGAGTGATAAAGTAAGCATTTCCATCCTTTTGAATTTCTAATTCTTCACCATCTTGTTTTGCTTTTAGTAATTGAAGAGGTTCTTGAAGATCAATCTGCATAACATTATTAGAATTTAAAACTGTATAATACACTAAATTAGATCCTTCAATATATTTTTTTTCTGGCTTTACAGAGATATCTAAATGATAGTAATTCAAATCCCACCAAGACCGTTCTGGTGTAATAGATCCTCTAAGTGTGTCTTGTCTAGTTGTATTATTCTTTAAATCCATTAATCCTTGAGAAAAGGAAAAGCAGCTAGCAGAAACACAAAAAAGTATTGTTAAAAAAAAACGCATAAATCAGGTTTTATAAATGTTTAAATAATATATAAATTATTAATTTTACATAATATAAAACAATATATGAAAAATACAGAACTCAACGATATTCATGTTAGCTTAGGAGCTAAAATGGTAGAATTTGCTGGATATAATATGCCTGTACAATATGCAGGAGTTAAAGCAGAACATTTAGCTGTTAGAGAATCAATCGGAGTTTTTGATGTTTCTCATATGGGTGAATTTTTTGTTTCGGGTGAAAATTCGTTTGCTTTTTTACAATCAATTCTTAGTAATGATTTATCAAAACTAGTTGATGGACAAGCACAATATACTTGTCTGCCAAATGAAACAAATGGTATCGTCGATGACTTAATAGTTTATAAGTTTAATATAAATAAATACATGCTTGTTGTCAATGCTAGTAATATAGAAAAAGATTGGAATTGGATAAATTCAAAAAATAGTCATGGAATTACGATTAAAAATGAATCGGATAACTATTCACTTTTAGCTATTCAAGGTCCAAATGCTATTCAAGCTATGCAAAGCTTAACTAATGTTGATTTAAATCAAATTCCATTTTATCACTTTGCAGTAGATAACTTCGCAGGATTTGAAAACATTATTATATCTGCAACAGGTTATACTGGAAGTGGTGGTTTTGAAATATATTGTAAAAACAGTCAAGTAATAGATATTTGGAATAAAGTATTTATGGCTGGTGAAAAATTCAATATTAAGCCTATCGGATTAGCAGCAAGAGATACTCTTAGATTAGAGATGGGATATTGCTTATATGGTAATGATTTAAATGAAAACACTTCTCCTATTGAAGCTGGATTAGGCTGGATAACAAAATTCAATAAAAAGTTCACAAACTCTGAATACCTTAAAAATGAGAAAGAGAACGGCCCTGAAAAAAGATTAGTTGCATTTGAAACAATCGAAAGAGGTATTCCAAGAAAAGATTACGAGATTTTTTCAGATACTGAAAAACTTATAGGAATTGTAACTTCTGGCACTATGTCTCCAAGTTTTAGTAAAGGAATTGGTTTAGGTTATATTAATAGCAATTACAGTAAAACTGACAGCTATGTTTTTATTAAAATAAGAGACAAATTAATTAAATCTATAATTGTTAAACTTCCATTTAAAGCCTAACTAATTAAACACAAAATATTAATACTTGGTGGTTCTGGATATATTGGAAATAGTATATATAAAGAATTAAACCCATATTTTGATACTTATGCTACCTATTATAAAAACAAGAAACAAAGTTTAAATAAACATTTTTTTTATTTTGATCTTAATTCAGATGTTCCTGAGCAGATAAATGGAATTCTTAATAAAGTTAATCCATCTATAATTATATCAGCTTTAAAAGGTGACTACAACTCCCAAATTAACACACACGATCAGTTGGTTAGTTATATTAAAGACAATGATTGTAAAATCATATTTCTCTCTTCTTCAAGTGTATTTGATGGTTATAAAAACTATCCAAACTATGAATTTGATAAGACATTCTCAAAAAGCAAATTTGGTTATCTTAAAATAAAAATAGAAAATAAGCTACTAAGGCTTAAAGAGAATAAATACAGCATTATTAGAATACCTATGGTTATTGGAGTTAATTCACCAAAAATGAAAGATATAAAAAAACAAATATCGAAAAAAACAGCCATAGAAGTATTCCCAAACTTGATAGTAAATATTATCAATGACAACAAAATAGCATTATGTGTTCATCATATTATAAATAAAAAAATCGGTGGGATTATTCATTTAGGCAGTAGAGATTTAATACATCATGTAGATTTAATAAAAGAGGTAATAAAAGCTCTAAAAGTTAATTACTATAAATTTAAATATGTTTACACAACCAATGATGATAGGTATATAGCACTTTTTAATAAAAACAAAAAACTACCTAACTATTTAAACTTTACTATTAATTCGGTTATTAATTCAATTAAAATAAAATAAAGGTTTTGTATTTTGCATTAGTAAATAATTAAAAATTATGGGAAGAGCATTTGAGTTTAGAAAAGCAAGGAAAATGAAAAGGTGGTCAGCAATGAGTAAAGCCTTTACTAGAATTGGTAAAGATATTGTAATGGCTGTTAAAGAAGGTGGGGCGGATCCAGATTCTAACTCAAGGTTAAGAGCAATAATTCAAAATGGTAAATCGGTAAATATGCCGAAAGATAATATTGAAAGAGCAATAAAAAGAGCAAGTGACAAAAACCAGGGAGACTATAAAGAAGTTCTTTTTGAAGGATATGGTCCCCACGGCATAGCTATATTGGTAGAAACAGCAACAGATAACAATACAAGAACTGTAGCTAACATAAGAAGTTATTTTAATAAATGTGATGGGAATCTGGGTACATCTGGTTCTGTAGTTTTTATGTTCGATCACACTTGCAATTTTAAAATTGATAAAGAGAACTTAGACCCAGAAGAAATAGAGTTAGAATTTATTGATTTGGGAGTTGAAGAAGTATTTATTGAAGAAAATGAAATATTAATATATGCACCATTTGATTGTTTTGGTGTAATTCAAGCTGAACTTGAGAAAAGAAGTATCACAATTAACTCTTCTGGATTTGATAGAATTCCAAATATTACTAAGGAATTGAAAGAAGAAGAAATACCAGATATAGAAAAACTATTAGAAAAAATTGAAAATGATGATGATGTTCAAAATGTTTATCATACAATGAATTAAATTATGTTCGATAAAGCATTTAAGCATTTGAAAAAAGATCCAGTCATGAAATTTCTAATTAACAGGTATCATGACAAAATTAGTCTTGATGATTACAAATCTACAAACTATGCCCTATCATTATCAAATTTAATTATAGATCAGCAAATTAGCTTTAAGGCAGCTATGACAATAAAAAAAAGATTTGCTTTAATTATTCAAAAATTATCCTATGTAGAGATTTTGAATCTCGATAATAATAAGATTCAATCAATTGGTATTTCATTTAGAAAAGTAGAATACATCAAAAATGTGTTTTCTTTTTTCATAGAAAACGAAAAAAGGTTTATTGATTTAGATGCTGAAAAAATGAAGGAAGAATTAATATCCATAAAAGGTATTGGTAAATGGACTATTGAAATGTTTTTAATGTTTGAATTAGGAAAGCCTGACATTTTCTCGAAAGGGGACATAGCTCTAATAAATAGTGTTAAAAAAAATTATAAAATGGATGATTTAGATAACGATAAGCTAAACAACTTAATTAAAAGTTGGTCTCCATATAATAGCACAGCATCCTTACTTTTGTGGAAATCAGTAGAAGAAAAAGTATTTTTTAATTAAAGCTACGATCTTTGACCTTACCTTCTATTCCCTTAAAAAAACTTTCTATAAACTTAAAATCATTAGTAATATCATTGGTCAGATGAAAGGGTTCTGATATAGTATTTGTTTTATTTTTGTAGTCTAAAGTCACCATGATTATAGGAATATTTGCTTTTTTTGCAATATGATAAAAACCTGTTCTTAATTTATCAACCTTAGCTCTAGTTCCTTCTGGTGCTAATCCAATTCTAAATTCTGAATGCTCACCAAATATAGACGCTATTTTATCCACTTTATTTCCTTTTTTAAATCTGTCTACAGGAGTGAAATTTAACCATTTTAATATAATAGAAAGAGGAAAAAAAAACAATTCTTTTTTAGCTAAAAAACTAGTATTTACACCACATACAGATCGAAGTAAAATTCCTATGTAAAAATCATGCCAACTTGTATGAGGGACAGGAATAATAATACATTTTTTTAACTTCTCAGTAGAGAAACTAACATTTCCTTTAACCTTCCAGCCTAATATATTAAAGTAAATAAATTTTGTCAGAAATCTCATATAATTATTTTTTTAACCATAAAGAAATAGCTGATCCTAGATCTTCTTTAGTATCGATACCAACTCCTAAAAAATCAGTTTCTATCATTTTAATTTTATGTCCATTTTCAATAATTCTTATAGCTTCAATTTTTTCAGAAAGTTCTAATTTTGAAGGATTTGTTTTTGAAAAGTCAATCAAAGATTGTTTTTTAAATCCATAGACTCCAATGTGTTTATAATAATCTACAAAGTCACTATTGGAATCTCTACGAAAAGGAATTACACTTCTAGAAAAATATAAAGCATAATTATCATTATTAACAACAACCTTAACATTATTTGGGTTTTCAATTTCTTGAATTTCTGAAATCTTTATCATTAGTGACACATAGTCAGAATTATGCAATTCTTCAACTAACTTTTTGAGACTATTTGCATCGATAAATGGTTCATCTCCTTGGATATTTACAAAAGCATCAGAACTGATTGATTCACAAGCTTCAGCTATTCGATCACTACCAGACTCATGCTGATTTTTGCTAAGAATAGAATTGCCACCCGAATTATGAATTTCATCGTATATTTCTTCATCTTCGGTCACAACATAAACAGAATCAAACAAATTTGTATTAACTACAGCCTCATAAGTTCTCAGAATAACAGATTTACCACATAAATCCATCATAAGTTTTCTGTCAAATCTAGAGGATGATAATCTAGCTGGAATAAGTGCGGTAACTTTCATAATAGAAATTTAAATCAAAAATACTGAATTATAGTACTTAATTAGAAAAAAACTCATCCTTAAAACCAATTAAATATAATTTCTCTTTAGCTCTTGTCAAAGCGGTATATAACCATCTTATAAAATCTTTATCTATTCCATTTGGAAGGTAAGGCTGTTCTACAAAAACGGATGACCATTGACCTCCTTGAGATTTATGACAGGTAATAGCATAGGAAAATTTAACTTGTAGTGCATTAAAATATTTATTATTTTTTACCTTCAAGAATCTCTTGTACTTAACTTTTTCAGAAATGTAGTCTTTCATTACCTCATTATACAAATGATTAGCTTTTTCATAATTTAATGAGGGTGTTTCCAAATTAATTGTATCTAACATCAAAACTGTATCAAATGGCTTCATTTTTGGATAATCTATCATTTGAATAGTTACTTCAGCAAAACGAAAATCATACAAATCTATAATTCTATTAATCTCCAACACTTTTATAATATCTCCATTAGCAATAAATCCAGCTTCTGAAGTACTCTTAACCCAATGGTAATTATTCTTTACAACCATCAAATTATCCCCACACGAAAGCTCATTTTCATTAAAAAGAATTCTATTTCTTATTTGCTGGTTATATAAATTAGCTCGCTTATTGGACCTAACAATCAATGCTGTTTCTTCTTTCCCAAGTGTATTATAACTGTCTGTTAGAGAGTTTATAATATCCTCTCCATCTTCAAGTCTAATTATGTCCTTAAAGTTTTTTAAATTAAATTTAAATTGATCAAAAGTTTTATTAACTAACGACTCTCTTAATATAGTAGCATTATTTAGTATCCCTGAGAGAACTTCTTGTCTAACAACTTCGTCAAGTTCGATTGTAACTACATTTTTATTATAATTGTTCTCAAGATACTCTGGATCAAGTGATGGGCTTAATCTAGAATTAACTGGGGGTAATTGAGCTGTATCACCAATAAATATGATTTTACAGTTGTGACCCGAATAAACAAATTGAATGAGGTCAGAGAGTAAAGAAGTAGTATCAAAAAGTTTTTTGTTTTGAGATGTACTGGATATCATTGAAGCTTCATCTATAATGAAAATAGTGTTTTTTGACTTATTAACCTGTAGAACAAAATCTATATTACCAGAGGATGTTTTCTTTGGAAAGTATATTTTTTTGTGAATAGTGTTTGCTTCACTATTAGTATAATTCGCAAGAACTTTAGCAGCTCTTCCAGTAGGAGCCATTAACACTCCAGATTTTTTAATTTTCCATAAATTATTAATAATTGAAGAGAGAATTGTAGTTTTTCCAGTACCAGCATAACCTTTTAAAACAAATAAAGAGTTTTTGTCATCATTAAGTATAAATTCTGAAAGCTTATATAGAGTTAAATCCTGTTTAGCAGTAAGTTTGAATGAGAAATGATTCCTTGCTAAATTGTAAAACTCCTTTACGTTCATAAAAATTGTGTATAAATAAAAATCAAAGATATAAATGTTTTTTCTCTACAATCATTTTAACAAATAAAAAAAAATTGTAATTTGGCTTTTTTAAATTTAAAACCCTTTCAAATGCAATATCTATATATCCTATTAGTTTTATTAATTTCTGGTGGTCTACTCTACTGGATAAATACAAGTTTTGATCATAAAAAATATAAAAATATTGTACTTATAAGTTTATGGAGTTTTAGTGCGCTTTTCTTTTATAAAATTGTTAACGAGTTTTGGCTAGGACCAAAAAATTTCGAGAGCGTTAAAGAAGTAAGATTTCAAAAGGTAATTAAAAAACTTACAGATATCAGGGATTCAGAACTTGCCTTTAGATCTATCAACGGTCAATTTGAAGATAACTGGGACAGTTTAGTGAAATTCATTGAAGTTGATTCTTTCACGCTAACACAAAGGAGGGATTCTAGTGTTATAGATAAAGAACTTACAAAAAGATATGGTGGTGTTAAAACATATAAAGATATTGTAATAGTAGATACATTAGGTTTTGTTTCAGTTAGAGATTCATTATTTGGTGATGACAATAGGTATACTAGTATGATGTACGTTCCTTATGCGAAAGATAAAAACACAATGTTTGAATTAAGAAGTGGGTCTATTGAACAAAACAGTATGGATATTCCAGTATTTGAAGCTAAGATTAAGAAATCCGTAATATTATATGACCAAGATAAAAACTTAATGCTTACCGAAGATTTGGTGCAAGGAGTTAACGGAGTTAATGGTAATGCTCTTAAAGTGGGGTCAATGGATGAAGTAAATACAAATGGAAATTGGCCAAAAAACTATAGAAAAAAAGAATAAAACTAAAACATTTTCTATCATAAATTTAAGTATTCACATAGGTTATAATGAGATCACTTTTATTGTATTTGATGAAATTGATAGTCAAATATTAAATTGTTATACTTCAGACTATTCCACGAATAATGATATTAATTTAATTATATCTGGGTTTTTTAGTAAAAATAAAACTTATACTTTTTTTAATACTATAGAGTTAATTCATTTTAATAATTTACATACGATAGTTCCTAAAGCTCTTTTTAATAAAAAAGATATTAAAGAGTATTTAAAATTCAATACCACTTCATTAAAGACTGACAAACACCTCCATGAGTACATAGAAAATAACGAGTCAGTAAATGTTTTTATCCCTGTTTACTTTAACATAAATCAACTTAGCCAGTTCACAAAAGAAGTTAAGCAATCACACTACACGACAATCTTACTTACTGAAATATTTAAAATTGAAAAAAACAACACTAGCTCTAATGTTTATTTAAACATAAATAAGTCTAAAATTGATTTGATATTGATTTCTGAAAATAAATTAAAGTTTATTAACACATTTGACTTTACTTGTGAAGAGGATATTCTTTATTATGTTTTATTTTGCTATGAACAGCTAAATTTAAATCCAGAAAATATTCCTGTAATTATTTCTGGAAGGTTCAACGAATCTATTTATAATATTATATATAAATACATAAGAAATGTATCTACATACGATTCAAAAATCGAAATGAAAGACTACCCTGTTTTTAATAACAATTTAATAACTCCAATTTAGATATGAGAATTGTTTCGGGGTCTCACAGAGGAAGAAAGATCTTAGCTCCAAAGAATTTACCCGTAAGGCCTACTACAGATATGGCTAAAGAATCAATTTTTAATATTCTTACTAACCTTTACGAATTTAATGATGCTTCAGTACTTGATTTATTTTCAGGGTCTGGAAACATTTGTTATGAGTTCGCATCTAGAGGAGTGTTAGACATCACTGCAGTTGATAATAATATTAATTGTATTAGGTTCATTAAAAAAACTTCTGAAGAATTAAATTTAAATTTAAATATAGTAAAATCTGATGTTGTTGATTTTTTAAAAAAAACTAAGAATCAAATAAATATAATATTTGCTGACCCCCCATATGAAAAAGATGAAGTTTATTTAAAAAATATTATAGAATTAATTTTCAATAATCATTTATTAAAAAACAATGGAGTTTTAATCATTGAGCATTCAAAACAAATATCTCTTGAAAATATAGAACACTTTATTTCTAAAAAAAAATATGGAAGTTGCTGCTTTAGTTTTTTTAAAAAAAGCGAGTGTTAGTTTAACACTCGCTCTTTAATTTAAGTAAATCTATAAGCCGGATTCTGTACTTAATTAAAAGCCCTTGTCATTTATCTCGATAAGCTGTTGCCAGCTTACTCTAGCTGCCTACCCTCCAACATTGAGCGTACAACTCTTAAGCGTTGGTTTACATGACATTGCACTTCATAGAGTTTACCTGGTTTCACTACAGCATAACCTGTACATACTTTCTGTTGCACTTTTCCTAATTTCTCAATTGGTGGCCGTTAGCCACTATGATGTACTTCAGTGTCCGGACTTTCCTCTATATAAAATAGCGACAAGGCGATTTACTGAGAGCAAAAGTAATCAAATTGTTGATAAATAAGTAGATTTTATATTTCGATAGTTAAAATATATGAATTGAATTAATAACTTTGTGTATATTGATTATTAATATGGAAGATTATATTGTATCGGCTAGAAAATATAGACCTAAAACTTTTGATGAGGTTGCAGGACAAGAAGCTATTACATCTACTCTACAGAACGCAATTTCAAATAACCAACTAGCTCAAGCTTTATTATTTACAGGCCCCAGAGGAGTTGGAAAAACTAGTTGTGCTAGAATATTAGCTAAAATGATTAATAGCACGATTAACAGTGAAAACCAAGATTTTGCATACAACATATTTGAACTTGACGCCGCATCCAATAATAGTGTTGATGATATTAGAAACCTTACGGAACAGGTTAGAATTCCACCACAAATAGGTAAATACAAAGTTTATATTATAGATGAGGTTCACATGCTATCAACCTCTGCCTTTAACGCTTTTTTAAAGACCTTAG
>CAJVXR010000022.1 GCA_913009535.1 uncultured Flavobacteriales bacterium
AGGGAGCTTATAAGCAATAAAAAAAGATTAAATAGTACTATTTTCAGCCTTACCCTTGCACTGTCATTAATAATTATAATTCTAATAATTTTCAGAATATACTTTAAATTACAAGCTGAGCGAAGTAAACGTTTTAAATTAGAAAAGTCACAAATCGAAAATGAACTAAGTTTAAAACAACGAGAATTATTTAGTAAATCAAATTTTATCTTACAACGAAACGATTTTTTAAAATCTATTTTAGATGAAATTAGCAATAATACAAACACTCAAAAGGTTGTAGAAAGAATAAAGAAACAAGTTTCTGGTCTAGTGAATTCTGAGAGTTTATATCAGGAATTTGATAAAAAATTTGTTGAGGTGTTCCCGGAATTTTATAAAAAAATAAATGCAAATTATAGGTTATCTAAAACAGATTTTAGATTAATTGCCTACATAAAAATGAATAAAAGCAATAACGAAATTGCTCAAATTTCCGGAATTTCTATTCGTACAGTTCAAAGTCAACGTTATCGGTTATCGAAAAAATTAAAGCTTGAGATAAATCAAGATTTAAATTCTTTCATTTTTGACATTTAGAAATAAAAAATCCAATTTTATTAAGAAAAGTAAGTAACAAATTATATGAAATAATTTGTTAGAGAATAATTTAGCAATTTGGTATAAAAAACCACCCAACTCTTAATTAAAAAAAGAAGCTAAATACCATAATTATTAAAAAATTATTTTGATTATTATCGACTTACTTGATTGAATTAATATGCTTATTTAATATAATACTTAAACTATCGACAATAGGTTTATTAGTTTTAATTTCAGCTATGTTGTTCATTTGAAGTTCGTCATTTTCAATATCATATAACATCCTATGCGTTACATTTCCTTTTCGATTCCATTCAGTATAATAATATTTATTAGATATTAAAGTTTCTCCATTTTGCCATATAGAAAAGGCAATATCACTAGTGATCTTTTTTGGATTTTTTAGATTATCAATCAAGGACTTCCCTTGAACAAAATCTGGAATTTCTAATCCCGCTATATCACAAAATGTAGGATACAAATCAACTAATTCAACAAAAGATTCACTGGTTTTGTTTTTTTTATATTTAGGGGAACTGATAATCATAGGGATTTTAAGTTCGTATTGAAATAAATTATGTTTTGTCCATCTACCATGTTCTGAAAGACTAAAACCATGATCACTAGTTAATACAACTGTGGTATTATCGGTTAAACCTTGATTATCTAGTTCATCTAGAATAAGACCTATTTGCGCATCAATATAACTAACACAAGCATAGTAAGCATGTATTAATTCTTTAGCCTTACTTTCTGTAATTGGTCCTTCATCAGGAATATCCGTAAACTTTCTTATTTCGTAAAAATAATTAGCTTTTTTTGGAGCAGATGGAGGGAAAAAATTATTATATGGTAATGATATATCATTTCTATCATATAAATCCCAATACTTTTTAGGAGCTATAAATGGTAAATGAGGCTTTTGAAAACCTACAGCTATAAAATAAGGTTTATCATTTTTATTTATAGATTGTATATCATGGAGAGTCTTTTGGGTAACTTTTCCGTCGGAATAATCATTATCGTCCGCATAAATAAATTCAGAAGCTGGGCCAAAATTATTTTTTAAATTTTTAATATTTAAAGGATCCTTGTAATCCTTAGGATTACTTCTTGGACTCCGAAACATATCATCCCATCCGTAAGCTGCATCCTTAGCAAAATGAGAAATTTTACCATTACTAATTGTCCTGTAGCCATTTTTTTTAAGATAAGATGCAATAGTTAATGCGTTTGGAGCATCTTTATTTATTTTAGTGTCATAATTTCTGAATCTAGATTTAGTGGGTCTTAAGCCAGTAAGTATACTAGCTCTTGATGCTCCACATACAGGGTTGTTAGTAAATGAATTTTTAAAATTAACACCCCGTTTCTTTAATTTATCTATGTTTGGTGTTATAATTTCAAGTTGATTATCTGCCATAACAAGATCTCTTAAATCATCTACAATTATAAAAATGATATTTTCTTTAATAGACTCATTTTGAGCAAAAGCTGAAAAACAAAACATTAAAAAAATGACAGTTAGTAATTTATATTTCCTCATGAAGATTTTTAATTATTAAAATTAATTTTATTTAAAATATTTAACTCAACAGTCTTTAGATCTTTTGAATTAGAAGACGAACCTGTCATGATATTAAAACCACCTGGTTCAACAACATAATTCATTTCAATATCATAAAAAGCTAAAGACTCAGGTTTAATTTCAAAAATTACTTTTTTAGTTTCTCCAACTTTTAAATGAACTCTTTTATAACCTTTTAATTCTTTAACTGGTCTTGTAACAGAACTGACTTTATCCCTAATATATAGCTGAACAACTTCCTCTCCATCCATATCTCCTATATTAGTAACTTCTAATTGAACTTTAATAATTGAATTCTTATCAAAATCTGAATTCAGAAGTTTAGGTTTTGTATAGTTGAATTTTGTGTAGCTTAATCCATATCCAAATGGATATAATGGTTTATTCTTTTCAAATGCATATTTATGAAAATACTGAGATGGCTTGTGATTATAAAACATCTTTAATTGCCCTACACTTCTAGGAACAGTTAAAGGTAGTTTACCGCTAGGATTAACATCTCCAAAGATTATTTCTGCAACAGCTTTTCCTCCAAAACTTCCTGGCTCCCAAGCCTTAATAACTGCACGAATGTTTTCCTGTATCCATGGTTCACTTATTGGTCTTCCATTTACATATACAACAATTACATTTTTGTTTATTTCTTTTAATGACATTACAAGTTTTAGCTGTTTACCTGCTAAATTCAGCTCTGCTCTAGCCATATTCTCACCAGCAGTTTTATCTTTCCACTTGTATCTCATAGAATTATCTCCAACAACTACAACAACATAGTCTGCATCTTTAGAGGCTTTTAGAGTATTCTGAATATTTACATTAGATATTTTTCTAATTTTCTCACCTGAATTATGGAATGAAACGCTGTATCCTTTTGATTCTCCTAATTCCTTTATTCCCTCATAAATAGTAGTTACATTTTCTTCAGGTTGAGCAGCATGCCAATCCCCTAGTATAGATTGATTATTTGCGTTTGGACCAGTAACTAAAATTTTTTTAGAATTTTTTACTTTTTTTAAAGGAAGTAAACTTGAGTTTTTTAACAATACAATACCCTTTCTAGCAGTTTCTAAAGCAGTAAATCTATGCGAAGGTGTGAAAATTCTTTCAGAAATCTTTTCAATATCAACAAATCTATTTTCAAACAATCCTAATTTAAATTTAGCCATTAAAATTTTTGAACATGCTTCATTAATTCTAGAAATAGGAAGTTTTCCCTCTTGAACTAATTCAATAACAAATTCGGGAAAGTCTACTCCGTGCATATGCATATCCATTCCCGCATTTACTGCTAAAAAAGAAGCTTCCTTTAAATTATTAGCTACATGATGCAAGGTTTCAATTCTTTCAATATCCATCCAGTCACTCACATAAAAGCCTTCAAAACCCCAATCATTACGAAATAAATCTGTCATTAGCCAACTACTCATGTGACATGGAATCCCATTTAATTCATTATGTGCAGCCATTATAGAATAAACTCCAGCATCTATAGCTTTTTTATAAGGAGGTAAGTAGACTTCTTTTAAAGTTCTCAAAGAAATATCCATTGGAGATGCATTCAAGCCATTAATTGGTTCACTTCCAGCAATCATATGTTTTGCACATGCAATAACTTTATTTGTTCCAGTAAAATCATTTAATTGAAAGCCATTGATCATAGACGCACCAAGGTTACCTACCATAAACGGGTCTTCCCCAAAAGTTTCACCAACTCTACCCCATCTTGGATCTCTTAATACATCAATATTTGGAGTAAATGCCCAATGCGAACCTGTTGCTCTCATTTCTAGTGCAGTTTGTCTACCTACATCAAATAAAAATTGATCACTCCACGTAGAAGCTAGTGTTATTGGAGATGGATATACAGTAGCTCCACTATACAATGCATTTCCATGAATAGCATCAATTCCTATTAATATTGGTATTCTTAATCTGGATTTATTAGCAAGTTCTTGCAATAAATTACCCTCTTCAGCAGTTAAAACATGTAAAAAAGAACCTATTTTCCCTTCCTCTGTCATTTTCATAACATCATTACTAAACACACCTTTATAAAATCCTTGAGCATCATTATTCAATAAATCTTCAGGTGATAAATCTCTCTCGGCTTTTCGCATATGTTCTAGACCAACAAATTGATTCATTTGATAAACTTTTTCTTCTAAAGTCATTCTAGACATTAAATCAGTTAATCGATCTACATGGGGTTTTGAACTATCTAAATATAATTTGTAAGCAGAATCTTCTTGCGATAAAATTGTAAAACCATTGAAAAATGTTAATAAGAAAATTAATAATTTTAATCTCATCGTATTTATTTTAATTTATTATAATTCTAGTTATCAATAAATTCATTTGTGTTAATTTCAGAAAGAGGTATAGGTAATTTCATAACCTGTGCTGAATCTGTACTTAATAACAAATCCACTTTTGGAGAGAAAATTGGATTATTATTGTGTTTATTGATAGTATTGGTTAAAAAATAATCAAATCCTCTTCTTCTATTATTATTTGAATCTTCTCCTTCTCCAATAAGTTCATACCTGTATTCCCTCATTATAGCATCTCTAAATGAACTTTGATCTCCTAGATATGCTGCATTTGACATCCCTACTCTATCTAAAACTTCAGTAACATATCCTAATTGTTCTCCATTTTGTAATTCATTAGAAATTTCAGCTAACATAATAAGAAGATCCGCATATCTATATATAATTAAGTTTTGACTTCCGTATTGATTGCTATGTTGAGTGTCTTTTTCAACAAACTTAAATAAGTAAGGGTTTGCTCTTCCAAACTGATTTCTGTTTTGAAGAGCTGGATAAATATCAATACGGTTTCCGTTATCAGCTCTATTATATTGATATAAATAAGTTCCTTCAATTCTAGGATCATTTGGATATGCTAACATGTGATCAAGTAAAACATCTGCATGTACACAAAGCCAACCAAAATGCTGACCTAATTTATACTTATAAGGCGTGTAATTTCTTCCCATTTGAGAGTTTGCTGCATCCTGACTCATTTGTAACTCAAAAATTGATTCTGTAGAATTCTCAAACTCATCGGTAAATAATGAACCGTAATCTGAAACTAAACTATACTGACCATAGACCATAATAGCTTGATCGTAAGCTAATTGCCAATACTGAGATTCGGAAATACTATCAGCCTGTAAATCTGGATTAGTAGCTAATGTCATATATACTTTGGATAACAACATGTTAGCTGCATACTGTTTAGGGTAACCAGGTCCACTTGCTCCGTTTATAAGAGTAGCTGCAGTTTGTGCATCAGCAATAATTTGTGCATATACGTCCTTTGCTAATGATTTTGGTTTACTCAAATTTTCATTATCTGGAAGCTCTAATCTAAGAGGAATATCTCCCCATAAGCGTACCAATGATAAATACAACCAGGCTCTTATAAGGTGAGCTTGACCTTTAATATCATTGAAACCTAAATCTGATTTGTCAGTTGGAGATTCTGTAGTATTAATATTAGCAATAGCTCCATTAGCTCTACCAATGGCAGCATAAAGAGAACGCCACATAGCATCTGAATCTCTGTCATAAGTAGGTTTTAAAGAAAAAAGATTAATGTTGTTTACGTTATTGGAATAATTTCCGTTTTTCCTAGTTACAAAGAGTCCTGAAAAACCATTTACTGCGAAAATACGTTGTTCTTGAGCTCCGTAAACGGACATAGATTGGTAGATCCCATCTAACGCTCCTTTAGCTATCTCAAGATTTGAGTACGTAGCTTTTGCGTCAAGAAATATTGGATTTTCATCTAAATCACAATTAAAAAATGTCAATCCAATAAACGTTAGTAATATTATTTTATAATTTTTCATAATTTTTGAACTAAATATTCTTTTCAATTTTTTTCAGTTTATTTTAACTTTTTAGTTTAGAATTTAATATTAAGTCCCAATAAAATATTTCTAGCATTAACTCCCCCATTCCAATCGACTCCGTTAATTAACCCAGTGTATAAAAAGGTAGAAACTTCAGGATCATATCCACTGTAATTAGTCCATGTAAATAAATTTTGACCAGCTATGTAAACGTTTAAATTATCAATAAAGTTTTTTTCACTTACAGGAATATCATAACCAATAGTCAGGTTATTTAACCTTAAATAGCTTCCGTCTTCAATTATTCGGTCAGTAATTGCGATCTGTCCTTTAGTTGTGTATCCGATTCTTGGATGAGTGTTAGATGGATTATCTGGTCTCCATGCATTATAATAGGCCGCAGGAGAAATATTAGCATTTGGTCTTCCCTCTGCATTATCTAATTGTAATGACATTCCATTAGCGATGTCATTTCCATATACACCATTAAATAAAGCACTTAGATTCCAGTGTTTATATTTTAAATTAAAATTAAATCCATATACAAAATCAGGATTTGGATTTCCTAAAAAAGTTCTATCCTTTTCATCGATCACTCCATCGCCAGAGTCTAATGTACCATCTCCATTTGAATCTTCAGTTAATTGATCAACTATTCTTACATCTCCAGGAACAGCTCCGTTTGTAAAATCAGTATCATTTGTTTGATAAATACCATTCGTTTTAAAACCATAAAAAAGACTTGACTCTTCACCTTCAATAAAAACATTTGCTGGATATCTAAATATAGCTCCTCTACTAATTGTATTACCGTAATAAAATCTTCGATCAGTCATAATACCATTTTCATAAAAACCTTGTAGTGGTTGTGAATCTAGATTTAAAATTTCTGTCTTATTAAATGAAATATTTCCTCCAAAACTAAGTTCTATGTCGTCTGTAGAAATTGGATTAAAATTCAGTGCTAGTTCAACACCATTATTAGTAATAGATCCTTTGTTTACTAAAATACGTGTAAACCCAGCTGATGGTGGAATATCAGAATTTTGTAATAAATCTTTAGTAGTTTTATTATACACATCTATATTTCCTGAAACAATATCATTTAGTGTAGTAAAATCAATACCAAAGTTAACTTGTTCTGTTGTTTCCCATGTTAAATCAGGATTTGCTAGATTTCTTAATGCAATTGGAACATTAGTACCTCCAGAAGCATTTCCATATAAATTATTCAATACACCATAATTAGACAAGGTTCCATAAGGACCAATACCATGATTTCCAATCTGACCCCAACCTGCTCTAATTTTTAAACTTTTAAAAATATCTAAGTTTTTAATAAAATCCTCATTTCCTGCATTCCAAGCAAGGGCTAACGAAGGAAACACGCCAAATCTATTATCCTTAGAAAACTTTGATACTCCATCACGTCTAACAGTTGCTGTTAAAATATACTTGTTATCAAATGTATAATTTACACGTCCTAAAATTGAGAATATTTGTTGATCTGCTCTTATAAATGTTAATGGTCTAGTTATTACGTTACCAAAAGCTGGTTGATTTGTTGTTAATTGCATGGTAAGAAAATCTTCAACAGCGTATATACTGTTTTCTATACTTCTCACATCGTAAGTAACTCCAAGCATTGCATTAACTCTATGTTTTCTGTTAAACCTTCTATTGAATCTAATTATATTATTAAACTGATGGGTTTTAGCATTTTTAGTCATTATTTGCAACGCTCCATTAGCATTTAAACCTTGATAAGTAGAAAGTCCATAGAAACGCCTTCTGTCTTTTGTTCTAATATTACCACCATATTTAATTTGATAGGTCAAACCTCTTAAAGGAAGCTTATATGTTAAAGCTACTGAACCAATAAAACGTGTTTCTTTAGAAATATCAGAAAAGTCCTTCTGCCAAGAAAAGGGATTTGTTGTATAGTCATCTTCAGAATTAATATCATCTAAATCATGTGAAATAACAGGTCTATATGCAATAACATTTCTTACGAAACTTCTATTAGCTCCTCCGTCTAAATCACCACCTTCAGCAAAGTTTGAGTTATTAATAAGCCCGCTAATTCTAGCTTTTAAATTGAGATTTTCATTAAGATCTTGGTTTAAATTAATTCGAATGTCACTGCTTTTAAATGTAGAGTTTGTAACTACACCTCTCTGATTATCAAATCCTGCTGATATATAATAATTTCCATTTTCTCCACCTCCTGAACCTGATACTCCAAATTTTTGACTAAAACCATCTCCATATATTTCATCTTGCCAGTTGTATTGATCAGTGAGAGTTGGAGTTCCTTCACGTCCAACAAAAATACCTTCTTCAGTGAAAGTATATCTTGGATTTAAACCTGCAATTTGATCAATTTCATTAACATAATTTGCATAACCAAACGCGTCTAAAACATTAATTTTTCTATATACTGTCCTAACCGAATTAGTATGAAAAGTATTTATTTTAGGTTTACCGCTCGTTCCTTTTTTAGTAGTAATTAAAACAACTCCATTAGCTCCCCTGGATCCGTATATTGCAGTTGCAGAAGCATCTTTTAATACTTGAATGCTTT
Organism: uncultured Flavobacteriales bacterium; assembly: GCA_913009535.1. Next base: position 8,614 of record CAJVXR010000022.1, read on the forward strand.
CAATATCACGTGGATTAATTCCATTTAAACCATTTTGAGTTTCTTGTCCAGTATTTCCTATGCCTGTTGGCAGTACATCTTCACCAGCAGAGGAAATAATAATTCCATCAATAACATAAAGAGGTTCATTATTTCCCCTTAAACTGTTAGTTCCTCTGATTTTAACACTAATTCCTGATCCTGGCGTAGCACCATTTTGTATAACTTGTACTCCTGAAGCACGACCTTGTAGTAGCTGATCCACAGAATTTGATTGTGTTGCAACCCTATCATTAACAGAAACAGATGAAATTGAACCTGAAATATCTTTCTTTAAAACTGTACCATATCCTATAACAACCACCTCTTCAAGTTGATCATTATCAACTTGCAAATTAATTGAAAATATTGTTTTTTCAGAAACATCTACTTCTTCATTGACATAACCTATATATGAAATTATAAGGATTTGTTTTGAATTTGAAGGAATCTCCAAAGTAAAAAGACCATCAAAATTAGTGATAGCTCCAAGATTGTTTGAGTTTTTTACCTGAATAGTAGCTCCAGGAAGAGGTAATCCTGATTCATCATTAACAGTCCCAGTAATTAACTTAGATTGAGAAAAAGCGATAAGGGGAGTTAAAACTGATAAAATAATTATACGGAATATGATTTTCATAGTTTGTAATATTTAGTTGTATAAAGCTGTTTTTCTTATAATAATGTAATAAATACTAGTAAAAATGAATATGAAATATTTTATACATTATAAAAAAAATTATATATCACTGGCTTTAAGTGTTTTATAATAAATGTGTGCCCACACATTTATTTTCTTCACAAACATAATGGAAAAAACAAACATCCTATAAAGAATGAATGTTTTATTTAAAAAAAATACAAAAATTATTATACTAATGTGATTTCCAACTAATACTAAGAATATTAAAAAGATCTTTTCTATTAGAAAAATATTAGAACTATATTAATTTATGATCATTTTTTAATTAACACAAGTGCAGTATCTTTTTTCATCAAAGTTCTTTTAAATGCAAACATTGCTGGTTTAGGTTTTAAGTCTTTATTAAATAGAAATCTGTATCCATCTGTATGTCTTCCGGGTTTATCTATCATTCCCCACGTATTGAAAGTTACAACTCCACTATCTCTTCTAGAAATCAATATCTTTAATATGTTGGAATATGCTGCAGACTGTCTATGTAAGGATGCATTTAAAGGAGGGTCTTCACTAATCTTATAGTCCATTTCAGTTACATGAAAATCCATACCATTTGCATGTGTCCAATCAATTAAAGAAGTAAAAAAATCTAGTTTCTCTTTATCCATTGCCAAATCCTTTACATCATTTAAATGGGCTTGCCAACCAATACCATCTACCCTAAGACCACTTTCTTTTAAATACAAAACTGTCTCTAATACTTTTTTCCACATTACAGGTTCCATTCCAGCATGTTGGTTATAAACTAAACTAATATTTGGAGCAAACTCATTAGCTATTTCAAAAGCTCGGACAATATATAATGGAATACCGTCAGCGTTCAAACCAATTTGAGTCCAAGGGTTTTCCCACTTAGAATCTCCAGGTTTTTCAGCAAACCATGTGCCGTTACGAGTCACAGTCTCGTTAACTACATCCATCCATTTTACAGAGGATTCATTATTTACTTTAATACAAAGAGCAGTAAAAAACTCATTCATATTTGTAAGAAGTTCTTTTTTGGTTCTTGAATCGTTTTTAGCCCATTTTGAAGCTTGTGGACTTACAGGACCATGAACTCTTAGAGTGATATCATTCTTATTAGCAAATTTTAAATAATCCTCGAATTTTTTCCATTTCCAAATTCCTGGTTTAGGATGTATCATTGTTTGCTTAGAACAATTCTCTGGGGTTGAATATGTGAATTCACTTAAAAATAATTTTTCAACAGTAGTATTTAATTGACTATGATTTAGTGTTGCTCCTACGTAAAAAGAGTTAAGATCGTAATCGTTATCGATTAAAATATTTTTAATAGAATATTCATTTTCGATTTGAGAGTAAGACAGAAAAGAAAGAAAGAAAAAAATTGAAGAAAATATTGTTCTAAGCATATGTTATTTTTTATCATTTTTTACAAAAATCATACAATGTTGCCAGGGGAGATTGTCAATATTTTCTTTTAATTTAAAACCGGCTGATTCCATTTCTTTCAAAGCTTGTTTTTCAGTCATTTTATGGATTGTTTTGATAGGAACTAGTGGATCTTCTCCTCTATATTCTATTAAAAATAACTGTCCATTGGGTTTCAATGCGTTTTTTATGGAAGTAATCATTTCTACTGGAAAACTAAACTCATGATACACGTCAACCATTAAAATTTTATCAACTGAATTTTTAGGTAATTGAACACTTTTTTCAGTTCCAAGAATTGTTTCAATATTTTTGATTTTACTAAACTCTTTGTTCTTTTCAATAGTCATCAACATTTCTGTTTGTATATCTACTGCGTACACTAGACCATTTTTGGCTAAAGGAGCAATTCTAAAAGCATGATAACCTGAACCTGCTCCAATATCTGCAATAATATCATCGGACTTAATCCTCATGTTTTGAATCAATTTAGAAACGTTTTCTTCTTGTTCTCTTTCAAATCTTTCTAACCAACTAATTCCTTGAAACCCCATTACATAGGCTATCTCTCTTCCCATATACCACTTTCCAATTCCATTATAATCACCTTCTTTAAAAGTGTATTTATTATCAATGTTAGAATTTTGTCCAAAACAATTATTTGGTTGTAATAAAAAAGCAAATAAGAATAAAAGAATAGTTATTTTTTTCATAGTTTAAATTTAATTCCCAGTTAATAATTTTGCTAATTCTTTTTCTGGAATGTGACCCAAATCATTTATTTCTTTCATCCACATGTCAAGTTGATTTCTTAAATCATTCAATTGCTTTGAATAATTATTATCTACAATTAGGTTATTTAATTCAAAGGGGTCATTTTTTAAATCATAAAATTCTTCAGGATTTTTAGGGACTTGAAACCAGAGTTTCTGATCTGGAGACAACATGTTAGAATCATTTAATTTATTTAAATGCTGCATTAAAGCCATCTGAGTTCTATATCCTATGTTTAGAGCATGAGGTTTATTGATATTATAATTCCTTATGTATTTAAATCTATTACTTTTTACAGCTCTAATTCTATCAGAATGTTCGTCAAACCTATCACTGGCAGTAAATAGATATTTTCTTTTAATTTTTGATTTTTGATTTCCTAAAAAGGCTTTTCCTTGATATATTTTAGGGATATCAATGTCTGCAATGGATAAAATTGTAGGTGCAAAATCAATAAAATTTAACATATCTCTATTCCTTTTTTCTTTTACTTTAACATTTGAAGGAAACTTAACAATTAACGGAACCTTGGATCCTGTTTCATGAATTGATCTTTTATAACGAGGAAAGGGGCCACCATGATCACTATAAAAAAAGATGTATGTATTATCATATAAACCCTGATCCTTTAATTTTTTTATAATCAGACCTATTTGCCTATCCATTTCTACTAAATTTGAATAGTTTACCGCTAAGGCGTGCCTAGAAATTGAATCGTCAGGAAATACTGGCGGAACTGTTAAAGTATTTGGATTTACTTTAAGTTGTTGTTTATCTCTTTTCCAAATTTGAGATTCGTGAGAGACATTAAAATTGAAAACTGAAAAAAAAGGTTTACCCTCTTCTCTGTTTTCCCAAGTTGCATCATTACTAGAATCATCCCAAGCTTCATCTCTTAATTTAAAATTATAATCTCTTTTGGAATTGTTTGTACAATAATATCCGTTTTCTCTTAAAATTTGAGTGAAAGGTTTAATACTTTCAGCTAGTTTTGATGAATAATATGGTATCTCTAAAGAAGCTTCATTTTCATTTCTTATATTTCTATAATCACTAAGTGCTCTCATATTTCCTGTTCCTATAGAATTGGGATACATTCCTGTAATTATTCCACTTCTAGCAGGGGCGCACACTGGGTAAGGAGAATTCATGTCATCATATATAATCCCGTTTTCAAGTAAAAAACTAATATTAGTTAAATTAACAGATTTGTCTCCATAGAACGGAAAAAAATGTTGAGATTGGTCTTCAGCAACAAGCCAAACAATATTTGGTTGATATTGTTTTTGCTCATATCCAGTTAAAGTAGTTACCAATAAAATAAAAAGATAGAAAAATTTGAATAAGCTTTTCATAATTATAAATTTAATTCAATTCATACAGATAAATTACATATTTTTTAGATTTAAATTTAATATATTGAAACATATAAATATTTGTTATGAAATATATTAAAATTACTTTAAGCTTGTTATTATTTGTATTAGTATTTGGATGTAAAAAATCTAATACAATTGATAAAAATCAAAAACTAAATGTTCTTTTTATAATTGCAGATGATTTAAATTGTGACTTAGGCTCTTATGGTCATCCTCAAGTAATAAGTCCAAACATTGACAGATTAGCTAAAAACGGAACTCTTTTTGGAAATGTACACAACCAATATCCATTATGTGGTCCATCTAGAGCTTCTTTTATGACCGGAATGTATACAGATCAAACCCAGATGACTAATAATAATGTATTACTTAGAACTACTGTTCCTGACGTAATAACAATGGGGCAGAGATTTAGACAGCAAGGTTATAGATCTGTAAGAATTGGAAAAATTTATCATTTTGACAATCCTAGTTCAATAGGAACTTCTAGTGCTGATGACATATATACTTGGGATCAAACAATTAATCCATACGGAAGAGATAAAATTGAAGAATATAAAATTAATACTTTAATACCAAGACAATATGGAGGAACTCTTAGTTGGTTAGCAGCTGATGGAACTGATAAGGAACAAACTGATGGGATTGGTGCAACTGAAGCAATGGAACAATTAGAGAATTTTTCTAAAACTGGACAAAATTTTTTTTTAGCTGTAGGAATGTATAGACCTCACACTCCATTTGTAGCTCCTAAGAAATATTTTGATATGTACGACAGAAACTCAATCGAAATTCCTTACAGTGGAAGCAACGATGAGTATTTAAAAACAATTCCAAAAATAGCGGCAAGTTCAATTAGATGGAAAAAAGATCAAATAAAACTTAATTTAAAATCTAACAAAGAGCTTGCTCAGGAAATTAAAGAAGCATACTTCGCCACAACAACTTTTGTAGATGCTCAAATTGGAAGAATATTAAAAAAACTAAAACAAACTGGTTTAGATAAAAATACAATTGTAGTATTTACATCTGACCATGGATATCATCTTGGGGAACATGGACATTGGCAAAAACAAACTCTTTTTGATAATTCAACAAGAGTTCCTCTTATTTTTTCAGGACCTGGAATAGAAAGTAATGTAAGAATCGAAAATTCACCCGTAGAATTAATTGATATTTATCCAACATTAATGGATTTAACTGGAATTGAATCACCAGATCATGTGGTTGGGAAAAGCCTTAAACCTGTTTTTGAAAACAATAATTTTAAAACAAGAAATAGTGCTTTAACAAGATGGAGAAATGGTTATTCAATTAAAACTGAAAACTTTAGACTAACCAAATGGGGAGAGAATGGTGAATTAGGATATGAACTTTATGATCATAGGAATGATAAGGAAGAATTAAAAAACCTTGTAAGTAATACTAGCTACTCCTCATTACTTGACTCAATGAAAATAGAAATTGACATAAGAATAGCAAATGCAAAACTTAAACCTAAGGGAGTTGGAAGACAATTTAAACAAGAATCTTACCGAAAAGCTCCAAATTTAACTCATGGAGATTTATATAATAAAAATGGAAAACGAATTTATTTTAAGCCCGCAGATGAATAGAATAATTTATAATTAGTTTTTGTAGATAAAACTATTATCTAATTCTTCTGAATCTTTATATTTTATTCTCATTTCTTTTAATTCGTCTGTTAATTTTTCTACCTCATCTTTATACTTAGGATCATTATAAACATTATTCATCTCATTTGGATCATTTAATCTATCGTACAATTCCCATTCATCTATATCGTAATAAAAATGAACTAATTTGAATTCTTTATTTACAATTCCATAGTGTCTTTTTGCCATATGAACAGAAGGGTATTCGTAATAATGATAATAAACAGCCTCTCTGTCCCAACTTTCTGTATTTCCAGTTAATAAAGGAATCAAACTTTCGCCTTGCATATCTAGGGGAGCATCAATCATAGCAGCCTCTAAAAAAGTTTGAGCAAAATCTAAATTTTGAACCATTTCATCGTTTGTTGTACCAGCCTTAATTTTATTTGGCCATTTTATCATTAATGGAGTTTTGAAAGACTCGTCATAGATAAACCTCTTATCAAACCATCCATGTTCTCCTAAATAAAATCCTTGATCAGATGTGTAAACTACAATTGTATTTTCATCTAAACCAGTTTTATCTAAATAATCTAAAACTCTTCCTACATTGTCATCCACTGAGGAAATTGTTGCCAAATAATCTTGCATATATCTTTGAAATTTCCATTGCATCTTTTCCTTATCATTCATAGTAGGCCAGTTTTCTTTAAAATCCTTACTAATCTTATCTAGAGTAACATCATATAATTTTTTTTGTTCCTGATTTGCTCTACCAAATGGACGATAAAATCCTTGTTCAGTAGGACGCATTAAACTACCATCTCCTTTTATATAAACAATCTCAGGCTCTACTTTACCCATTTCTTTTATAGTCTCAGGTCTTACTTTACTATCATGCATATATTGCATGTGTGTTAGAATATTCATTTCTGCTGTTTTAGCTGCAGTTCCTCTTCCAGAATAGTCATCAAAAAGAGTTTTCGGTTCAGGAAATTTCTTTTCATAAAACTCAGCAAACTTTTCAGGACTAGGCCACCAAGCTCTATGTGGAGCTTTATGCAGATACATCATCATAAAAGGCTTTTCCTTATCTCTCTTTTTATCTAGCCAATCTAGAGTTACGTCGGTAATTATATCGGTAACATATCCGGTAATTATTGTATCGCTATCCTTTCCAATAAACTTTGGGTTAATATAAGACCCTTGTCCTGGTAATATTAAAAAATCATCTACTCCTTTTGGATTATTTCCAAAATGAAGTTTTCCAAACATAGCTGTTTGATATCCTGCATCTTGAAAAAGTTGAGGAAAGGTGATTTGTGAATCATCAAATTTAGCATGATTATCAATCTTTCCATTTAAGTGACTATGTTTTCCAGTTAATATGACAGCTCTTGATGGAGCGCATATAGAATTAGTTACTGAGGCATTATGAAAAAGCATTCCTTCATTTGCAATTCTATCAATGTTAGGAGTCTGTATTAGCCTGTCATCATAAGCACTAATAGCTTGATATGCATGGTCATCGGACATTATAAATAATATATTAGGTCTTTCATTTTTTTGTTGTTGACTTGAGCAACTAGAAATTAAAAGTGAGATTATAAAAAAGAAAGAAAATATATATTTCATATTTGGCTGATTAATTTTTTAGTTTTTATTACCTGATGATTTTTTCTTTGATGTTTTTTTATAAGATCCCCAGGATTTCATGTTATCTTTTCCAACTACACCTTTAAGATTGTGCCACAACTTACCTTGCATTTTTTTTAACTCTGCTTTCATTTGCTCTTTATCTCCTTTATTAACTTTTCGAATTTTTTGAGCATCGATAAATCTTTTTAGCTGAATATGATATATCTCTTCAGAAGTTTCTTCATCAAGAGATAAAACCGTGGTCATTTCATCAGAAATTTTCTTTGCTCTTTCCTGTAATTTATCTTGTGAAAAAACAGAAAGTGAAAACGTTAAAGAAAAAAATAAAATAAATAATTTGTTCATAATAAATTGGTTTAATTTTTAATATAGTGAATTATATATACTTAAGTAAAACATAATAATTTTTATTTATTGTAATTACGATGTTAATAAAATTGGAAACATTTTCATGTGAAATAAATAAAGTTTAATGGAAAGAATTGATAAATTCTAAGTTATTCCCTTTCCAGGTTATCCCAGGTTTCCACTTAGGAGCCTTAACATCTTTAAGAAAATTACTCATTTTTTTTTCTAATTTATCAGCTAATCTTTTTCTTTTTAAACCTAAATTTTTATTTTCACTCATATCATTTTTTAAATCAAATAATTTAGTTTCGTTATTATCATAAAACTTAATTAATTTCATTTTATCAATGATAATTGCCGAGTGAGCTCTACCAAGTGCTATTTTATTTTCATAAGGAACATGAAAAACAATTCCATTGAAATTTCTTTTAATATTTTTACTTTTATTAAATAATACCTGTTTAAAACTTCCACCATCTAATTTTTTGTTTTTCAATTTTTCCCCGCCAGCTAAATCTATTATTGTAGGTAATAAATCTGAAAAAGATATTGGTGTTTGAGATTGTGAACTGGCTTTTATTTTTGGGCCGGTCACTATAAATGGAACCCTAATTCCACCTTCGTTAGCATCCCATTTACCTCTTTTCAAAGGATGATTGTATCCCTTTTTATAATTTCTTCTAGGGACAATAATAGGCACAGATCCATTATCAGAACTATAAATCACGTAGGTATTATTTTCAATGCCCAATTCTTTTAATTTATCTATTATATATCCAATACTAGTATCTAAATCCTCTGTCATTGAAGCAAGACCTATATTGTTATGAGTATCACCCTTAATCTTACTATTATACTTTTCAAATGTTTCTCTTTTCATTACTAAATCAGAGTGTATCGCATAATGAGAAATCTGTAAGTAGAAAGGGTTTTTCATTTTATGGCTTGAAGAAATAAATTGAATTGCTCTTTGAGTAATACTAAATATCTTTTTTGGATCTTCATCAAAATTATTACTCCACTGTAATTTATTTGATTTATAATTAAAAACCCCATCTTTATTCTTAGTTGCTCCATCACTAATATCATATCCTAAAGTTTTTGGATTAGAATCCATTCCCCACTTACCATAATGAGCAGTTCTATACTTAGAGTTGATTTTTTTTAATTGTTTTGGAATTGTAAAATCACTATTATGATTAATATGTTTGGTATTCATCCCAACTCTAATCATTTTCAACCTTGCAGGAGTTTGACCAAATTGAATACTATATCTTGATGGAGCACATACAGGTGCGCCAGAATATGCATAAGAGAATTTGATACCTTGATTAGCTAGTTTCTCAATATTGGGTGTCTCATAAAAATCACTTTTAGATTCTTTTAAGCCACTTATCATTTCAACTGAGGTGCCGTTCCAACCTTGATCATCAGCCAGAATAAAAATAAAATTTGGATTTTCAGAACTGCTTTGAGAAAATAAAATTTTAACAAATAGCAAGAAAAATAAATGGATTAAATTTCTTTTAAATATCATAGTTTAATTGATTTTACTATTTGTAGAAACTTCGATTAAAGGGATAGGCCATACATAATCTTCAGGTTGCCTTGCTCCATCATTATTTCCATGTATTAATCTACAATATTCATCGTATACCCCAAATCTTGTTAAATCAAAAAATCTATGACCTTCCATATAAAGCTCAACAGCACGTTCCTTTAGCAATTCTTTTCTAAAAGAAATCATTGTTAGTGATGAATAATTGATTTCACTCATTCCTACTCTATTTCTTAAGATATTGATATCGTTATTTGCAAAAGAAGGATCAGATGAAATTTCTGCATTTGCTTCTGCTCTCATTAAATAAACATCCGCAAGTCTAATAATATGCCAATTTTGTCTACTTGTATACTCAGTAGTAGCTTCTGTATCAATATATTTTGCAGTCCATATTTGCCATAAAGTTCCTTTCGTTTGACCTGTTTCTTTTTCTGTGGGAATGTAGCCAGTAAAACCGGGATTTACATTGAAAATTCTGGTACTGGTTTCATACTGACTTATTATTGAGTTTTTAAATCTACTATCAGATTTATTTAATCTATTATTAATGAATTTTCCTTTTAGTTTATTAGCGCCTCCAAATCCACTACCGGACAAACCTGCATTTCTTGGTGTAAATAAGTTTGAAACAGCAGTTCCTTGTCCAGTTAACGATGATCCCTGAACATCAAATATCATTTCAGAATTATTTCCATTATTTGCATTAAAAATTGAAATCCATTCATCTAAATTAGCTGTTAATTTAAATCCTTGCCCATTAATGGCTAAATCACATTCATCTTTTGCATATTGATAATAATTTGTATGTGATTCTGGAAATTCAAGATAGAGTTTATTACCAAGGTTTCCTTCACCTGCTGTTCTTTTAGAGGATGCAATTCTTAGGTAAACTTTTGCCAAAAGTGCATGAGCAGAAGTACTAGTAGCTCTTCCTAAATTATTTGTAAAATTCCCTTTTGATTCATTTCTTCCCCAACAATGTTCTGCAGCAAAGTTTAAATCTTCTATAATAACATCATATATTTTCACAATCGATGATATAGCTAATCCTTGATCATCTCCAGCTTCTACAGGTTCAGTTCTTAAGGGGACTTCTCCAAAGCAGCGAACGAGATTAAAATAATTTAAAGCTCTTAAAAATTTTGCTTCTCCTAGAATTCTGTTTTTTAAATCCTGGTCCATTTCAATTTCTGAAACTTTATCAATTACATTATTTGCTTCTCTAATTCCTAGATAAAGCTCTTTCCATAAATTATTAATACTTTGATTATCTGATGTTACAATTCCTCTTTTAAAATCATTAAATAAATAAGAAGATAAGCCTTGATCAGAGGCAGCAATAAGAGTTGATAAGAATCCTTGTTTATAGTATCCATTTCCACTTTTTAACCTTGCATAAACAGGTGTTAGTGCAGCTTGAGCATCAGTTGCATTTTTATAGAAATTTTCTGTACTTGGTTGAGTAAAAGGATCTTCGTCAAGTACATCACATGAATTAAATGAAATAATTACACAAAGAGTTATAAAGTATTTTAAATTATTCATTATTATTAATAATTAAATTTTAAACCCATTAAAACAGATTTGGTTCCTGGGTATGTTCCAAAATCAACTCCTCTTTTTTGAGGGTTTTTTGTATAAGTTCTAACCTCTGGATCATAACCTGGGTAATCTGTCAAAACGATTAAAT
>CAJVXR010000023.1 GCA_913009535.1 uncultured Flavobacteriales bacterium
TATATTGTCTTTTAATATCGTTAAGATTTCCATCTAAAACTTTATTAGACTTGTGGATCAGAGCAATATGGTCACATAATTCTTCTACAGACTCCATTCTGTGGGTAGAAAAAATAACAGTTGACCCTTCGTCTCTTAATTGAAGAATTTCATCTTTAATTATATTAGCATTGATTGGATCAAACCCCGAAAATGGTTCATCGAAAATTAATAAACTAGGTTTGTGAAGCACGGTAACAATAAATTGTACTTTTTGGGCCATTCCTTTGGATAGTTCAATGATTTTTTTGTCCCACCATTCTCCTATTTCAAATTTATCAAACCAATATTTAAGTTGTTTTTTAGCATCTACCCTACTCATGCCTTTTAATTGAGCTAAGTAAAGAGCCTGTTCACCTACTTTCATAGACTTATACAAACCTCTTTCTTCAGGCAAATAACCTATATTTTTAGTGTGTTTAGGGCTAAGAAGCTCCCCATTAAACATCACTTTTCCAGTATCTGGAATAGAAATTTGATTAATTATTCTAATGAGTGTTGTTTTACCGGCTCCATTTGGACCAAGAAGACCAAAAATACTTCCCTTAGGGATATCTACAGACACATTGTTTAATGCCTTATAATCACCAAAGTGTTTAGATACAGAATCAATACTTAAAAAATTGTTCATAGAAATTATATAATTTTAGGAAGTAAATATAATATTCTAAAATTAGCTAATCTCTTATTTTTAGATAAAAAACTCTGTAAAATATTAAGCAAACATATCTTTTACCCTATCGAAAAAGGATTTATCACTCTTTTCTGGTTTTGGAATAAAATGCTCATCATCCTTCATGGATTCAAAAAAGCTCTTTTGATTTTTGTTGAGTGTTTTAGGCGTCCATACGTTAACATGAACTAACAAATCTCCCGATCCATATCCGTTTATACTTGGAATGCCTTTGTTTCTTAATCTTAAAATTTTACCTGACTGTAAGCCTGGTTCGATTTTAATTCTAACCTTACCGCTTACCGTATCTATTTCTTTAGAGCCACCTAAAACTGCATCAGGTATGCTTACGTATAAATCATAATGAAGGTTATCTCCTTCTCGCTGCAGTTTTTCATGCTTAAGTTCTTCAATAACTACTAACAAATCTCCACAAATACCATTTCCTGGAGCATCATTTCCTTTAGAAGATACTTTTAATTGCATGCCATCAACAACTCCAGCTGGGATAGGAATTTGAACAGTTTCTTCCTTAACCATAAGCCCTTGACTATCGGATCCTTTTGGCCTGTTACTTAATGTTTCTCCAGCACCTGCGCAACTATTACAGGGAGCGGATGTTTGCATTCTACCTAAGATAGTATTTGCTATTCTAGTTACTTGTCCTGAACCATTACAGGTTGAACAGGTATTAAAAGTACTTCCAGGTGCCTTAACTTTTCTTTTTACCTTAATTTTCTTCTCTACTCCATTAGCAATTTCTTCCAGAGTAAGACTAACCCTAACTCTTAGATTACTTCCTTTGACTACTCTTTGTCTAGATCCACCTCCGAAACCTCCGAAACCTCCACCAAAAACATCACCAAACTGGCTAAAGATGTCATCCATATTCATACCACCTCCACCAAATCCTGATCCACCATTTTGAAATGCTTGATGGCCGTACTGGTCGTACTTAGCTTTTTTATCTGAACTACTAAGTATCTCATAAGCTTCAGCAGCTTTTTTAAATTTTTCTTCAGCAGCACTATTATCAGGATTTTTATCAGGATGGTATTTAATTGCCATCTTCCTGTATGCCTTTTTAATTTCAGATGCACTAGCGCTCTTACTAATGCCTAACGTTTCGTAGTAATCTTCTTTCATATTATTTACCTATTACAACTTTTGGATATCTAATTACTTTTTCACCTAGTTTGTAGCCCTTTTCGATTACATCAATAATTTTCCCTTTCATATCATCAGTTGGAGACGGGATTTGAGTAACTGCTTCATGATCATCAGCATTAAAGAGCTCTCCAGCTTTAACTTCAACGACCTTTAAGCCTTTTGATTTTAAGGTATCAAATAGTTTATTTTGAATTAATGCAACTCCTTTATAAAGTTCATCTTCTTTATTCTTTATTATTTCTTGGTTTGCTCTATCGAAATCATCTAAAACAGGAAGCAAAGAAGTCATCAACTCCTGACTTGCAGTAGAGAATAATTCAATTCTTTCTTTGGTAGTTCTTTTTTTATAATTTTCAAATTCTGCAAACAGCCTTAAGAACTTATCTTTTTCTTTCTGTAAATCTTCTGCCTCATTATTTTCTATATCAATGTCTAAGATTTTTTCCTCAGATTTTGACTCTGTATTTTCTTTTTTTATCTTACTTTTTTTCTTGCTCATTTCAATAAATTAATATTTGATATTTATCATATAACAAAAGTACTGCCATAAATTAAATAATGTCAAAATGTCATCAATTATTTTAATAAATCTGCAATGGCCTGGTCGAAGTTGTCAAACTTAAATTTGAATTTAGATTTAGTTAGTTTTTCGCAGGACACATTTTGACTTTCGAAAATAATTGTATGCATCTCTCCTAATAATAAACGCATCATCCACTTTTTAAGATTCGGTAATAATAAAGGTCTATTTAAAAATTTAGCAATCTTTTTAGTAAATGTTTTATTTGTAACAGGATTTGGAGAAACACCATTAAAAACCCCACTTAAATCATACTTTAGTATATGATAAAATATATTTGAAATATCTTGAAAATGGATCCAAGATTGCCATTGATTTCCGTTACCAAAAAAAGAACCAAAGCCATACTGAATCGGTAATATAGATTTTGACAATATTCCTCCATCTCTTGAAAGTACTAAGCCAATTCTAACTATTGCCACATCAATTTCTAAATCTTTGAAAGAATTAACAGCAGATTCCCACTGGCAAACGACCTTACCTAAAAAAGAATCACTAATTAAACTCTCATTTTCTTTATAAACATTATCCACTGAGCTAGGATAAATCCCTATAGCACTAGCAGATATTATTTTTTTGATGTTTATTTTGTTATTAGAAATTGAATGCTTTAATAAATTCAAAGATTTAATTCTACTATTTAGTATATCTAATTTATTAGAGTCTGACCACCTTTTAGCTATGTTCGATCCAGCTAAATTTATAATAGTATCTACATTTTTAAAACATTCTAAATCAATAATATTCTTTTCTGGATTCCAATAATATCCATTAATTTTTGAGTTAGATTTTATTTGTGACTTTCTAGTTGTTAAATAATTAACTGCATATCCATTAAGTAATAAATCATTGGTTAATTTCCTGCCTATCAAACCAGTAGCACCTGTAATTAATATATTCATTTATTGGTATGTTTAAAATCTAAAATTAATAATTTCAATATAATAAATGTATTTTTTATAATGTTAATATTACGTAGATTTGCACTTTAAATGATACAATCATGAGTGGGGTTATAAAAATAAATAAAATAAACAAAACTAGAATAGATAATGTCGATTTTAGTACACTAACATTTGGTTCTGTTTTTACAGACCATATGCTTGAATGTGATTTTATAAACGGAGAATGGCAAAAGCCAGTTATTCGTCCTTATGGCCCATTAGCAATAGATCCATCTGCAAGTGTCTTTCATTATGGTCAAGCAATTTTTGAAGGTATGAAAGCCTACAAAGATAATGATGGGAAGGTATGGCTATTTAGACCTGAAGACAATTGGGATAGGTTTAATAAATCTTCCGTAAGATTGGCTATTCCTGAAATACCAAAAGAATATTTTATTAATGGTATAAAGGAAATATTAAAATTAGATATTGATTGGATAAAAAAGGAAGAGGGCTCTGCGTTATACATAAGACCATTTGTAATTGGAAATCAACACGCTATACAAGCTGCTCCATCTAATACATATAAGTTTATGATTATCTGCTCTCCTTCAGCACCTTATTATCCTGGTGGAGTCAAAGTAATTGTAGCTGATAAGTTTAGTAGAGCTGCAAGCGGGGGTGTAGGTTATGCAAAAGCAGCTGGAAATTATGCTGGACAATTTTACCCAACCAATTTAGCTAACGAAAAAGGATTTCAACAAATTATTTGGACTGATGCAAGTGAACATAAATATCTAGAGGAAGCAGGAACAATGAACTTGTTTTTTAGAATTAATGATACCCTAGTTACAACTCCAACAAGTGATACAATTCTAGATGGTATTACAAGAAAGAGTATTATTCAACTATGTAAAGATTCTAATATTGACATTCAAATTAGAAAGATTAGTGTTGATGAGCTAAAAGATGCAGCAAAAAACAACTCATTAAAAGAAATATTTGGTACAGGCACAGCTGCAGTAGTTAGTAAAGTGATTGGGTTTGATCACCTTGGTGAGTATTTTGATTTACCTGACATTGAAAATAAGTATGCTGATCAATTAAAAGAAAAGTTAATTTCTATACAGACAAATAAAGTAGTTGATTTACACAAATGGACTGTTTGTATTGATGATTAGGACTTTAATATTTTTAATATATTAGGTTTAAAGTAATTTGGTCCCTTTAATACTTTACCGTCTTCCCTGAATATAGGTTGACCGTCTAATCCTAACTTACTCATATTGCTTCTTTGTATTTCATTAAATACATCATCAATTTTATCTTGTAAACCATGTTCTATAATAGTTCCACATAAAATATATAGCATATCTCCCAAAGCATCAGCTACCTCTACTAGATCTCCATTATCAGCAGCTTCTAGATATTCGGAATTTTCTTCCGCCATTAAATCAAATCTTAATTTATGTTTTTCTTTTCCTAAATCTGCAACTGGAGAATTATTATATCCGATTTTAAAGGATTCGTGAAATTTCTTTACAGAAGATGTTTTATTTTGCATTTTTTATGGAATTTGTTAGTTAATTATTTTATAGTTTTGTTTTTTTAAATCTACTATATGTTTAGCGAAGGACAAATAACTTTTGGAATCATTTTCTTTATTGTTTTTTCAATTCTTGTAGCATTTGCCTACAAAAAAGATTCTAAATTACACAGTAAATACTACAAAGGAAGCTATAGAGTACTAATTGCCTTTATAAGTTTTATAGGGCTTATAGCACTAATAAAATTCGCTTTTATGTAATTATTATTTTTCAGATTCTAAGAATCCAAAATTTTCTGAATAATAAAGCATTTGATCCTCAAAACTTGAGTGATGCTTAACTTTAATATTAATAATTTCATTTTCACTATTAAATTCTGGAACAAGAATTGGGTTTACAAAACCAGAATATGGCGCACCAGTAAACTGCATGTTTCTTTCTATTACCTCTGAATGAATTGCTTGATCTACCTTAACTCCATAATCTTCAACTAAAGCTTCCGCAGCAGCAAAATCTCCTTCCGATTTTATTCTCTGAGTCTCTCTTAATAACTCTCCAAATATTTCTCTTAACTTTTCATAATCATTAATTTCAAAATAAGTTTTACCATCTCTGCTTAATTTTGAAATCACATTATCTTTTAAGCCTCTTTCATAAGCCCATGCACTTACCCATTGACGATTTCTCATATGAGATTCCTCTACATCATCCCCTAAGTTTAATCTAATTAACTGTGTCATTAGTCCATTTCTAATATATCCATCAAATGCAGCAGTTCCCAATTCCTTCCAATCATCTACTAGCCCTAATTCTTGTAATTTTGGGCTATATAGATAATATAAACCAACTAGATCTGCTCTACCCTCTTCCATTGTAGAAGCATATGTCTTTAGAGTTTCTTTAGTTTCACCAACTCCAGGGTTTAATTGCCCAGAAGCATGACCAATAACTTCATGTAAAGCAGTATGTAACTTATCAGCCTGCTTACCATGTTTTAACTCTAATTCATATTCTAAATCATCATTTACAAACTCTTTCAATCTTCCTGAACTACCAGAATTATTGTATGCGTTAATTATATTTCCCAATGAAACAGATTTACTACCAACAGAAGCTCTTATCCAATTTGCATTAGGAAGATTCACCCCTATTGGAGTACTAGGTGAGGCATCCCCTGCTTCTCCTGCAACATTTACAGTTTTATATGAAACTCCAACTACATTCTTTTTTTTATGTATCTCCATTAAAGGAGAGTTGTCTTCAAACCATTGAGCATTTTCTGAAAGTACAGCCATCTTAGCAGACATATCAAAATCTTTAATTTGAACTATACTTTCATAAGACCCTCTGTAACCTAATGGATCATTATATACTTCGATAAAACTATTTATATAATCGATATTTCCTTCTGTTGCAGAAGTCCAAGCAACATTATAATCATCCCAAGTTTGTAAGTCTCCAGTCTTATAGTAGCTAGATAATAAAGTCAGTGCATCTGCTTGTGGTTTGTTTTCAGCAACTCCATGAGCTAACTCTAGCCATTTTATAATTTCGTCAATTGCATTACCATATAAACCGCCAGATTTGTAAACTTTTTCAACTAAGACTCCATCTTCTTTGACAAGCCTAGAATTCAATCCATGAGATAATGGCTTTAATGGATTCGGAGATTTAACCTGTGAATAAAAATCATACACGTCATTAGAAGTTACATCTGGACCATAAAAATTAACAGCTGAGAGCAATACATTATCTACCCCTTTAGATATATCAACTTTTTTTGAATCAGAATCATTAAAAATAACATCAATAGCTTCATCACTT
Organism: uncultured Flavobacteriales bacterium; assembly: GCA_913009535.1. The sequence goes on from CAJVXR010000023.1 coordinate 6,718, forward strand.
AAAATAGTATTTGTATCACTCAACAAGTTTGATAAAAAATCAAAATTAAATTCTGGTTTAATCTTAGCATTGGAGTAATGATGATGAATTCCATTACTAAACCACAATCTCTTTAAATAAACTTCAAAGGATAACCATTCAGAAGAACTTTTATCTCCTGCATAGTTACGGAATACATTTTCTAGAGCAATTCTTATATCTAAATTATGTCTATAATTCTGGTCCCACATTATGTCTCTTCCAGATAAACCTGCTTGAGTTAGATAGTAAACTAGTTTTTGTTCCTTTAGAGTTAAATTCTCCCATCCTGGTATATCATACCTTAATACCTTTATATCAGAAAATTCATCTAGTGAATATTCGAAATTATCTTCAAAAGTGATTAAATCACTATCACTATTATTGCAGTTAAAAAGAATAAAACATAAAAAAAGATTACATAGAACTAATTTGATTTTCATTTGAGTAGATTTTAAATTGATGGCCTAAATTATGATTTTTTATTAATACAAAATAATTAATCTTAAAGAAATCTAATGACTTGAATTGTATATATTTGAGATAAGAATTAATTTATACATTAACAAAAACAAAAACTCACAGCAACCACTTTAAATGAAACAGTTTAACAAAATATGGTTTATATGGTTATTGTTGGTTTGTTTATGGAACTACGGTTGGCCTGAGGTTAAACCAATCTATGATGTTATTGTAGCTGTATTATTATCAATTTTAATTTACAGGCTAAATAAAAAATAATTATTTTTTGTTATAATCTTTCACTCCAGCATTAATCTCTAATGCAATAAAGTTCTCGCTTGGGACTATGGGGCAAGAAAACTTATAATTATACACACAATAAGGGTTATATGCTTTGTTAAAATCAATAGAAATTATTGAATCTTTACTAACTTTTAAATCCATATACCGACCTCCTGAATAAGTAGTAATTCCATTAGTATTATCATAAAAAGGAAGAAAAACATCATCTATATTAGTCTGATCATTAATTAATTCCTGGTCTTTATAAACATTAAGTTCAAAGTAAGTGTTATCAAGATTAAATTTAATTTTACCAAATTTATTGTAGGTATGCATTCTATCTGTATTGGTTTTCATATCAAATATGCTATCTTTTTGAAAGGGTATTAAAATTCCCTTAACAACATAACTAGAGTCAAAATCGAAAAATTCCAATGAGATAAAATTTTGTCTATCCTCTTTTGATAGAGGTGATTTAGTAACATCTTTGAAAGAGGAATTTAATGCTTTTTGAAATTCAGTCAAATTAGGTATATATCTTTTTTGATCTTTGCATGTATGCAAAACAGTAATAATAATAATTACTAATACAACTAGATTTTTCATGCCAACAATTTATAAATAATTATATTTATATGCATTACTTAATACAATTTATATGAAAAACTTAAAGTTATTACTAGTCTTTATGCTTTTAAGCAATATAATAACTAGTCAAAATTATTTCCTAGAGAAATATGAACCATACAATAATTCAATTTTATCTCCTGAAGAATTTTTAGGTTATGAAATAGGTTTTCAACATACAAGACATGACCAGATTGTTAGCTATCTAACCTATCTAAGTAGTGTTTCAGATAAAGCAGATTTAATTAACTATGGTAAAACTCATGAGGGAAGAAACCTAGTTATTTTGACTATTTCATCTAAAAATAATCTAAATAGATTAGGTGAAATTCAAAAAGAACACCTGAAAAATACTATTCCTGGAGTAACAGTTACATCAAATGAAGATTTACCAATTATTATTAATCTCGGTTATGGAGTTCATGGTAATGAGCCCTCTAGTTCTGAAGCTGCTTTATTAACTGCCTATACACTTGTATCTTCGAAGAGTAAAAAAATTGAGAAGTTTAGACAAAATTCTGTTGTTTTTATTGATCCAACTATTAATCCAGACGGTCGAGATAGGCATACCCAATGGGCGAATCAAAACAAATCCATCAATCTTGTAGCTGATGAATATGATTCTGAACATAATGAAGCATGGCCAAAAGGAAGAACCAATCATTATTGGTTTGATTTAAACAGAGATTGGTTATTAGCAGTTAATCCTGAAAGTCGTGGTAAATTAAAATGGTTTCATACTTGGTATCCAAATGTAGTAACTGACTTTCACGAAATGGGTACTAATAGTAATTACTTCTTTGAACCCATGAAAACAAATGCATCTGTAAGCCCATTAATTCCTGCAGAAAATTATAATGTTCTTAGTCCAAAATTTGCTGAATATTATGTAAAAGCCTTAGATAGTATTGGTTCATTTTACTATACAAAGGAATCCTTTGATGAAACATATCCAGGTTATGGGTCGTCATATCCCGATGTTCAAGGAGGATTAGCTATATTATTTGAACAAGCCAGTTCAAGAGGACACTTACAAGAAACAAATTATGGTACAATATCCTTTGGATTTACTATTAGAAATCAATATTTATCAAGTTTAGCAACAGTTGAAGCAGCAGTTGATAATAAAAAAATGCTTAGAGATTATCAAAAAAGATTTTTTGATTCATCATTAAAAGAATTTAAAGACGAAAAGGTTAAAGCCTATGAGTTTGGTGATTTATATGATCAAAATAGAACCAAAGCTTTTATTGATAAATTATTAATTCATAAAGTTAAAGTTTATCAAAGTAAAGATAAATATGTAGTCCCTGTTAATCAGAGACAGTCAAGAATGGTTAAAAATTTCTTCGAAACCTATGATAAATATGTAGATAGTGTTTTTTATGATGCATCAGCATGGAGTATGTCAAATTTCTATAATATGAAATCTAAAAAACTCAAAAGCTTTACCGCTGAATCAGAGGTTTTATCAACCAAAGATTTAGTGAAAAATGTAAAAGTCAATAAATCGAATTACTCTTATATATTAGATTGGGATGACTATAACTCTGTCGCAACTTTAAATTATTTACAAAAAAATAATTTAATTACATATTCTGCATTTAAGCCGTTTTCAGTTAAAGTTAATGAAACAAAGAGTATAAAAAACTTCAACTACGGGTCTATTTTAATTCCTGTAAGTAAACAAAAAATATCATCCGAAGAGTTATATGAAATAATTAAAACTGCGCAGGAGAAATTTAATGTACCAATCTTCAACTCTGAGTCTGGTTTTAGTATTAAAGGAATAGATTTAGGTAGTAATAATTTCAGAATCAACAAACCTGTGAAAGTTGCGCTTGTAGTTGGAGAAGGAGTTAATTCATATGAAGCAGGAGAAGTTTGGCATCTTTTGGACACAAGAATAGGAATGCCCCTTTCAAAAATAAGATTAAACCAATTCAGTAGAGTATCATTAGATAAGTATACTACAATGATAATGGTTTCTGGGTCTTACAATCAATTAAACAAAAATGACATTGAAAAAATTAATGATTGGGTTGAAAAAGGTAATACACTAATAACTATTGCAAAAGGATCTAGCTGGGCTATTAATAAAAAATTAGTTAAAGAATCATTATTAGAACCTACTAAAGATTCAATTTTTTCAAGAAAAAATTATGTAAACGCAGCAGAAAATATTGGTAGAGAAAGAATCGGAGGAGCTATTTTAAGTGTTGATCTAGATTTAACCCACCCATTAGCTTTTGGTTACAGGGATTCTTCAATTCCAGTATATAAAAATAATAATGTATTTATTAACAAAACTAAGGATCACTATTCTTCAGTTGGGGTTTATTCTAAAGATCCACATATCGATGGATATATTTCAGAAAAAAATATCAAAAATAATTTTAAAAATACTGCTTCATTAATTGTTTCAAAGTTAGGTTCTGGTAGAGTAATAATTTTTGCTGACAATCCTAATTTTAGAGGTTCTTGGTATGGAACTAATAAGTTATTTTTAAATGCTATATTTTTTGGCGATAATATTAATGTTCCAACTAACTAATTCAAATTATATGAAAAACATAATAACATTCATACTCTCTTTTTTATTATTTAGCATTGGATATTCACAACAAGCTGAAATAGAAAAAATGAATTACAAACAAAATGATCAATTAATCATTAGGGGTGTAACACTTATTAATGGAGATGGATCTCCCCCTAGAGGGCCAATTGATATTGTTGTAAGAAAAAATATAATTTCAAACATTCAAGTTGTTGGTTATCCTGGAGTTAAAATAGATGAAAAAAGCAGACCAAAATTAGAAAAAGGAGGCATTGAAATAAACGCAAATGGAATGTATCTAATGCCAGGTTTTATCGATATGCATGGACACATAGGAGGAGATGCACAAGGAGCAGACTATGAATATGTATTTAAATTATGGATGGCTCACGGGGTGACTACAGTAAGAGAGCCAAGTGGGAAAGGTATAGACTGGACCTTAAATTTAAAAAAACTTAGTGCAGAAAATAAAATAATAGCTCCAAGGATTTTTGCCTATACTGGTTTTGGTCAAACTGGAGATGATTTCAACCCATTGGATGGTGCTCCAATTAGCACTGCTGAAATGGCAAGAACATGGGTTAGGGCAAATGCAAAAAAAGGTGCAGACGGAATTAAGTTTTTTGGTGCTGAACCTGAAATTATGGCTGCGGCATTAGATGAAAATAGAAAATTAGGCTTAGGATCTGCTTGTCATCATGCACAATTAAGTGTTGCCAGATGGAATGTTTTAAATTCTGCTAGAGCTGGATTAACTTCTATGGAACATTGGTACGGATTACCAGAAGCTTTATTTGATGACAGAACAGTACAAAATTATCCTTTGGATTATAACTATCAAAACGAACAACACAGATTTGAAGAAGCAGGTAAGCTATGGAAACAAGCAGCTAAACCGTATTCAGATCATTGGAACAGTGTAATGGATGAGTTACTATCTCTAGATTTTACATTAGACCCTACATTTAATATTTATGAGGCTAGTAGAGATTTACAAAGAACTAGAAGAGCAGAATGGCATGAAGACTACACACTTCCATCACTATGGAAATTTTTTGAACCTAGTAAAATATCACACGGATCTTATTGGCATTATTGGGGAACTGAACAAGAAATTGAATGGAAAGAAAATTTCAGACTATGGATGACCTTTATAAATGAATATAAAAATAGAGGAGGAAGAGTAACTACAGGCTCAGATTCTGGATTTATATATCAATTATATGGATTTGCATATATTAGAGAGTTAGAGCTTTTAAGAGAGGCAGGATTCCATCCTCTAGAAGTAATTAGATCTGCAACTCTAAATGGAGCTGAAGCTCTAAATATGGATGATAAGATAGGATCTGTACAGATTGGAAAATTAGCAGATTTTGTTATACTAGAAGAAAATCCTTTAGAAAATTTAAAAACCTTATACGGCACAGGCGCAATAAAACTAACAGAAGATAATGAAGTTGTTAGAGTGGGTGGTGTAAAGTATACCGTGAAAGATGGAATAGTATATGATGCGAAAAAATTATTAGAAGATGTGAAAAAAATGGTTGACCTTGAGAAATCAAAAACAAACTGGAAGCTTAAACAACCTGGCGTTAACTAGCATTTACAGTTTTCTGAAGAACAAGAAGTACAAGTACAGTTTTTACAATCTCCATTTTTACAACTATTACAATTACAACTACAGCTTGAATTTTTCATTATAGTGCTTTTATTTAAATATACAAAAAATATGCTAGAGGGATAATTGATCTCCAAATCGAGTGAAATTATATCCCAAGTTTGCAATACTGTCTATAACAGGATTGTTGACTTGTAAAGATATGTTTGTATGATTAAAATGAATGAAATAAATTTTATTTTTCACTTCTCTAGATTCATTTTCAAATAACTTTAAAGTTTCCGTTATAAATGGGTGAGGTATTTCACTCATTGGTCTATTAATTTCTCCATCTTGAAAAAATGTAGCATCCAAAAAAGCATAATCTACAGACATAACTTCATTAACAATATCTCTGTTCCATAATTCCCACTTATTAATGTCTGGGATAAATAGGGCTGATTTATTTGGTCCAATAATTTTATATCCTACAGTTTCAGAGAATTCGTCACGATGTGGTACTTCAAATGGGACAACAGATAAATTACTAGTAATATTTAATGAAATATTATTTTTCAGTGGGATTAAATCAATATTTTCAAGATTGGAAAGCTGACTCCATGGACCGTTATTTTTTAAAAAAGATAGCATTCTAGGCATTACAAATACAGGGATTTTAAATCCATCTAGTGCTTCCCTTCCAAAATACATTAAACCAGAGTAGTGGCCGATGTGTGCATGGGTAAGGAAAACACCATCTATAATTAAATCTTTATTTAAATTATGATTCAATTTTTTTATTTGTTCTCCAATATCAGGGGTTGCTTCGAATAAGAAGTTCTTGTTATTATTTAAATCAGTAACTCCAATACTAGTTACATAATTAGTTTTATTATCTGAAAATAATTTATTACAACAATCTCTTTCACAACCAATTTGAGGGTACCCAGCGTCTTGTATTGTTCCAAGAACTGTAATAAACTGATCAGATTTGACTGTTTGGTCCTGCTTTACACAAGAGTAAAAGTTAAGAAGGATAAAAAGATATAAATATTTTTTCAAAATAATTAATTAAATAAATCCTTTACTAGTTAAAATAGCTTCCATTTTAGATTGGATTTCTTTAGCATTTTTAGCGGCATCAACGTCAAATTTAATGTCATTAGAAGCATAAATAATAGATCTAGATGAATTGATTAAAAGTCCAACTTCATTATTCAAACCATTATCACAAACTTCTTTTAAATCACCACCTTGTGCCCCTACTCCAGGAATTAATAGAAAATTATTTGGGACTATTTTTCTAATATCTTTTAAATAAGTTGCCTTGGTTGCTCCTATTACATACATTAATTGATTAGAGTTTTTCCAAGCAGTACTTGTTTTAATAACCTCTTCATAAAGCTTATTGGATGTGTCCGCTATATCTTTAGTTTGAAAATCGAATGCACCAACGTTAGATGTTAATGCTAAAAGAATAGTATGTTTATTATTGTATTCTAAAAATGGCTCCACAGAATCCTTACCCATATAAGGACTAATTGTAATACTATCAAAATTAAGAGTTTCAAAGTATGCTTTAGCATACATGGAACTTGTATTACCAATATCCCCTCTCTTTGCATCAGCAATAGTGAATATTTCAGGATATTTAGAGTTTATATAATTAATTGTTTTCTCTAAAGATTTCCATCCAGATAGACCTTGGGATTCGTAAAATGCAATATTGGGTTTGTATGCTACACAATACATATTAGTAGCATCAATTACTTTTTTGTTAAAATCAAAAATAGGATCATCAGAGTCTAATAAAAATTTTGGTATTTTATTTATATCCGTATCTAGGCCAATACACAAGAAAGATTTTTTACTTATTATTTGGCTTAATAAATCTTCTTTTTTCATTTAAATAGTTTCGTTGGAGGCTTTTAATATTTCTGTGTTTTCTGCCAACATTAGTTCATCAACTAGTTTTTGAATATCTCCGTTTATAATATTAGACAAATCATATAAAGTCAAACCTATTCTGTGGTCTGTAACTCTACCTTGAGAATAATTATAAGTCCTTATTTTCGCACTTCTATCACCAGAGGAAACCATACTTTTTCTTTTTGCAGAATCAGCAGCTTGTTTTTTTGCTAATTCAATTTCATACAACCTAGATCTTAAAACCTTTAAAGCTTTTTCTAAATTTTTATGAGATGATTTCTGATCCTGACAACTAACTATCATACCAGTAGGTTCGTGGTGTAGTTTTATTGCTGAATAGGTTGTATTAACAGATTGACCTCCAGGGCCTGTTGAAGTTGTTCTCTCAATTCTTACATCTTGCATATCCAATTCTACTTCAAACTCTTCCGCTTCTGGCAATACAATTACAGATGCAGCACTTGTGTGAACTCTACCCTGAGTTTCTGTTTGAGGAACTCTTTGCACCCTGTGAACACCAGCTTCAAACTTTAATGTACCGTAAACTTCTGTTCCAGAAACTTCAAAAATAATTTCTTTATATCCACCTGATGTACCTTCGTTATAATCCACTAAATTAATTTTCCAACCCTTTCCTTCACAATACTTTGTATACATTCTATATAAATCTCCAGCAAATATACTAGCTTCATCACCTCCAGCTCCAGCTCTTAATTCTACTACAACATTTTTAGCATCTTCTGGATCTTTAGGAATAAGAAGAACTTTAATTTCTTCTTCTATTTTAGGGATTTCTTTTTTAGCTTCCTCCAATTGAAGCTTAGCCATCTCAATCATTTCTACATCCTTTTCATTAGAAATTATTTCTTCAGCCTCAGATCTATTATCTAAGAGTGACTTATAAATTTCGCCAATTTCAACGATGGTCTTTATATCTTTATACTCCTTTGTTAATTTAACATATTTTTTTTGATCAGATATAATATCTGGTTGTATTATAAGATCATTTAACTCATCAAATCTTTGATTTACTATAATTATTTTTTGTAACATTATTTAATTTGAAATGTAAAAATACAACAATTAATAATTTATATTAATTGAAAAAGGTTAGTAGTTATTTGTAAATAAATTCGCCATATTTTGAACTTATAGTCAATTTTTTTTCTGTTGATTTTTCAACCCTACCAATTATTTTAGCTTCTATATTAAAGCTTTCTGATATCTGTATAATTCTATTCGCAACATTGGGGTTAACATACAACTCCATTCTATGACCACAATTAAAAACTTTATACATTTCCTGCCAAGAGGTATTTGATTGATTTTGAATCAATTCAAATAAAACTGGCACATCAAACATATTGTTTTTCACTACATGTAAATTATCATTTAGAAAGTGAAGTATTTTAGTTTGAGCACCTCCACTACAATGAACCATACCAAAGATACTAGATCTATCAATTTTTGATAAAACTTCTTTAATTACAGGAGCATAAGTTCTAGTTGGAGATAATACTAATTTACCTGCGTCAAGGGGTGAGCCATCAATTTTTTGATCTAATTTAATTTTACCTGAATATATTAAATCACTAGGAATTGAATCATCAAAACTCTCCGGATATTTATCAGATAAATATTTAGCAAATACATCGTGCCTAGCTGATGTTAAACCGTTACTACCCATACCTCCATTATATTCTTTTTCATAAGTCGATTGGCCAAAAGAAGAGAGACCAACAATTACATTTCCATCAACAATATTCGAATTATCAATAACGTCAGACCTTTTAATTCTAGCGGTAACAGTAGAGTCTACAATTATAGTTCTAACTAAATCTCCAACATCGGCTGTTTCTCCACCGGTTGAATAAATCCCTATTCCGTGACCTTTTAAATCTTTAATTATTTCTTCAGTTCCATTGATTATTGAAGAGATTACACTTCCAGGAATTAAATTTTTATTTCTACCAATAGTAGAGGATAGCATTATATTATCTGTTGCTCCAATACATAGTAAGTCATCGATATTCATAATCAGTGCATCTTGGGCTATTCCTTTCCAAACTGAAAAATCTCCTGTTTCTTTCCAATACATGTAGGCAAGTGAACTTTTTGTACCAGCTCCATCGGCATGCATTACAATACAGTAATCTTCATCATTAGTTAGATAATCTGGAACTACTTTACAAAAAGCTTTTGGAAATAACCCTTTGTCAATATTTTTAATAGCAGCATGTACATCTTCTTTAGAAGCAGAAACACCCCTTAAATCATATCTGTTGTTAGATTCGTTATCAGCCATAATATTAAAAAAATACTTTTAAACAAAAATATTAAACTAATACAGTTTAAAATAATAAAAAGAGAATAATGATTCATAAATATTATTTATTAATAAAAATGTGGATTTTATTAACAAAAAGAATAGAAAAGGAATAAAAAAACCTAATTTTGTTTTTTTTTAAAGTATTATTTCAATAATTATATAAATTTAATAGATATTTTTCAATAATTATTATAATTCGTTGCTGATAATATTGTTATTATAGGAAATCATTGTAATATGTTTAATTTTTAACTTTTTTAAAAATGAGTAAATCAAAACTAGAGTACATTTGGCTTGATGGTTATAAGCCAACGCAAAACATGCGAAGCAAAACTAAGGTAATCGAAGACTTTAGTGGTAAATTAGAGGATTGTCCAGTATGGTCATTTGATGGATCATCAACAAAACAAGCTGAAGGTGGTTCTTCGGATTGTCTTTTAAAACCTGTAGCAGTATATCCAGATCCAGCCAGAGAAAATGGTTTTCTTGTTATGACTGAGGTGTTAAATGCAGATGGAACCCCACATGAATCTAACGGAAGAGCATTAATTGATGATAATGATAATGATTTCTGGTTTGGATTTGAACAAGAGTACTTTATAATGGACACACAAACTCAACTACCTCTTGGATTCCCTGTAGGCGGATATCCTGGTCCACAAGGAATGTACTACTGTTCAGTAGGAGGTAGAAATACTCACGGTCGTGATTTTGTTGAAGAACATGCAGACTTATGTATTTCAGCAGGATTAAATTTTGAAGGTATTAACCAAGAAGTTGCTAGTGGCCAATGGGAATTTCAATTATTCGCTAAAGGGGCGAAATTAGCAGGAGATGAAATGTGGATTGCAAGATACTTACTAGATCGTTTAACTGAAGGTTATGGTTATTATATTGAATATCACCCAAAACCAATAAAAGGTGACTGGAACGGTAGTGGCATGCATGCAAACTTTTCAAATTCTTTATTAAGGACATGTGGATCTCAAGAAACATATGAAAAGGTATGTGAAGCATTTAGACCAGTTGTAAAAGAACACATAGCTGTTTATGGACATGACAATGAACAACGTTTAACAGGGCTTCATGAGACTGCTTCAATTCATGACTTTAGTTATGGAATTTCTGACCGTGGAGCATCTATTAGAATCCCTATAATTACTGTTGAGCAAGGATGGAAAGGATGGTTAGAAGATAGAAGACCAGCTTCAAATGGTGATCCATATAAAATCGCAGGAAGAATTGTTAAAACAGTAAAGTCTGCACTTTAACATTTTTATAAAAAATTTTATTAAAAAAACCATACAGAAATGTGTGGTTTTTTTTAGTTGATATAAGTAGAGAGAATAAATACCGAGTAAAGAAATACCAAAAGAAAACCTTTCAGGTTAGTTATGTTATTTTTTTTAGGAATTAAAGAAATAACTAAAACTAATAATGCAAAAACTAACATCCAGATAATGTCTCTATCTAAAATATTAGAATCTGTAATAAGTATTGGTTTAATTATAGATGTCAGTCCTAAAACGGATCCAATATTAAAGATATTTGAACCAATTAAATTTCCAATTGAAATACCTTTTTCATTTTTAGCTATAGCTATAACTGAAGTTGCCAATTCGGGGATACTAGTTCCAATAGCAATTACTGTAACTGAAATGACAGCTTCACTTACCCCAATAGAACTAGCTAAATCAACAGCACTATAAACAAGCCATTCTGCACCATAGTATAAAGAGAACGATGCGAAAATAACCCAAATCAATATCTTAAATTCAGAGGTATTGTTTAAATTGTCATCAATAATTTCTTCTGTATTTGAATCATTTACATTGTATTTAATAACAAAAAACAAAAAAATAATTAATAAGCTACACAGTACTAATCCTTCAACACTACTCAAAAGATTGTCGTTATATAAAAACCAATATAATAATAGTGAGAATAAAATCATCACTGGCCAATCAAGCTTATAAAAAGATTTACTTACGGGAATATTTCCAATTATAGCTGTTAATCCAAGGACCAAGCCAATATTTGCAATATTTGACCCAATTACATTATTTATCGCAATTGATGATGAACCATTTACAGCTGCCTTTAGACTAACTAAGAGTTCTGGTAGCGAAGTTGCAAATGCTACAACAGTCATCCCTATAACTACTTTAGAAATATTAAATTTTAAAGAAATTGCAATGGATGCTCTGACAATAAATTCACCTCCAAGTACTAAAAGCAGAAAACCCAAAAACATCCAAACTAAAGTCATGATTCAAATTTAATTGATAATTATTTTATGAGTTGATGATTTAGAACCATCATACAATCGCATCAAATATACCCCTTTTTCTAAATTAATATCTAATATTGTGATATTCGAATAACTAACTATTTTCTGCCCTAACAAAGAAAAAATATCAACTTTATCTACTTCCGATTTAAAGAATACTCTTCCGCTAGTTGGGTTTGGAAAAAAAGTAAGTTCATTGTTAAATTCATAAACATTTAAATTATCGAACCAAACTTCATTAGAGTTATCTCCCCATATATAGCTTATTAAAGCTGGTAAGTCAATAAAAGGATTTCTATTATTTTGCCAATTATAAATTACATTATTTCTATTTTTTTCAAAATCATCAACTGGGTCTAATTGATCCCAAGCTAGTATAGTTTCAAGATCTCCTAATTGACCTACAGTTTCAGGGAAACCATCAACTACTTCTAATCCATTATATCTTAAAGATAAAAAAAGAACACTCC
>CAJVXR010000024.1 GCA_913009535.1 uncultured Flavobacteriales bacterium
ATGCATTAAACCCGCAGACTTTATTTGTTAGAGTTACCGATCCATCGACCACATGCTATTCTTTTGTTACCCTTACTATAAGAGTACTTCCTAATCCTACACCAAGTATTGATCCACCCAAAATAGAGCTATGTGATTATAATAACCCAGGAGATGGGCTTGAGGTATTTGATATTACGGTAAACGAAGCTTATATCATTAACGGAGAAGAAGGTGTAAGTGTTAGTTACCACGAGAAACTAGAAGATGCTGAAAATAGAACTGATGCAATTGTAAATACTACAGCATATACCAACATAACAGCTGGTCAACAAATTATTTACGTAAGAGTAAGTAACGACGATACAGCATGTTATACGATTGTAACCTTTTATCTAGTGGTTAATCCACTGCCAGATGTATCTGCTGCAAATGAGTATATAGCATGTGAGATCGACACTGATGGATTCTATGACTTTGATTTAGATACGGTAAGCGCATCGATATTAGGAACACAAGATCCGTTGAACTTTACAGTTAATTATTACCAGACTCTAGAGGATGCAGAAAATGCAGAAGGAGCTTTAATTAGTCTTTATACCAACGATACTAATCCACAAGAGTTGTTTGTAAATATTATCAATAATGCTACAGGATGCTTTATTACAGCACAAAGTATTGTATTAGAAGTACAAGAGGCTGCACAGGCGAATAGTGACTTAAATCGTATTAACTATATACTATGTGATAACCTTGGCGATAATGATGGCTTGGCTACATTTACTTTAAGTTCTCAAGACGAAGAACTATTAGATGGACAAGATCCTGTAAACTTTACTGTCAGTTATTATCTCACCCTGGAAGATGCGGAAGCTGGTACAACCCCACTAGCAAACTCTTATGTAAACACAAGTAGTCCTCAGATTATTTATGCTAGAGTAGATAACGATACTACTGCAGATGCGCAGTGTTATGCAATTGCAGACTTAACATTAATAGTAAACTTACTTCCAGAATTTACCCTTGAAGATATTTATCTAGGATGTGTTAATGTAAATGGATCTGAACTCTTAGATATAGTGGTAATGGATATAGGATTAGACCCTGCCTTTTATAGCTTTGAATGGTTCGATCCAACAGGAACTTTAGTTGGTACAGAGGTAACCTATACTCCTTTAGTTGGTGGAACATTTACGGCCATTGCTACTAACCTAGATACTGGATGTGAAAACTCTGTTACTACTTTAGTAGATCCTAGTTCACCACCTGAAGTAAGCGCTGTAGTTACTACAGAGTTCTTTGCCGATATGCATACAATACAAGCCTTTGCAACAGGGGAAGGCATCTATGAGTTTAGCTTAGACGATGGGCCATGGCAAGATAACGGACTCTTTGAGGACGTAACTCCTGGATTCCACACCGTTACCGCTAGAGACGTAAATGGTTGTGGTACAGCTACTACACAGGTACTGGTTATTGATTATCCACACTTCTTTACCCCCAATGGAGATGGGTACAACGACACATGGAATGTAGAAGGAATAGAAACTAGACCACTATCCAAGATATATATCTATGATAGGTACGGGAAAATGATAAAACAACTTACACCAGGTGGTGAAGGTTGGGATGGAAGATTAAACGGAAGAAACTTGCCTGCTACCGATTACTGGTTTACTGTTAGACTCGATGTTGTCTTCGGAGATGATGAATCCCTAATTAAAGAATTTACAGGTCACTTTAGTCTCAAAAGATAAATAACTAAGGAGTGGAAATGAAATCAAAATAAGTGTCTGGAAAAGGCTCGACAATAAAGGTATAATGCCACCACTCTTTAGAATAGGAAGAAAATCCATTTTTTGTCATTATATCTAAAAGTAGTTTTCGGTTTTTTTTCTGATTAATAGAAATATTTTCATACCCGTGAGAAGATTCTAGTCCAAAAAAATCATAAGAACTGCCCATATCTAGTTCTTTACCAGAAGAAATATTAACTAAAGTGATATCTAAAGTGCTACCTCTAGAATGAGAAGACTTATTCGCTATGTATCCTTGCTTAAATAAAACAGATTTAGAGATATTGGGATAATAAGAATGTTTATTAATAGTATCAGAGTTATCAGTAGACCAAGTTAAAAAATGATTAACAGATCTTTGAGGTCTGTAAGCATCATATATTTTTAATGAATATCCAAGCTTATTAAAAATCTTTTGAATAGTAATTAAAGAATGAATAGCATCCATAGTTAATAAACATTTTGAAGATTCATAACCATTAATAATTGAGCCAACAAAATTATCATTAGATGCATATTTTAAATCAATAATAATATTGGGTATATATTCTTTAACATCGGCAAAACTATTATTAGACTGGCTAAAAGAAATAGCAGTAAAAAAAAGAAATAATTTTAAAAACCTCATAAGATATTATCCTAATACAAATGTATATAAATATTAATATAATTTTTTACTTTTACAATAATCAAAAACAGAGCAATGAATAAGATTCAACTACTATTATTTTTAGTATTTAATTTAACTTTTTCTCAAGATCAGAAAAAAGAAATTTATGTTAAATATATAAATTCAGAAATTTCTATAGACGGAGAATTAGATGAAAATGATTGGAATAGTGCTAAAACTGCATCAAATTTTTATGAGCATTTTCCAAATAATGGATCAGCTGCTATATATAAATCTGAAATAAAAGTAATGAATGATGATCAATTCCTTTATGTAGGGATAAGGGTAAATGCAAAAACATCAGATCTAAAAGTAAGTTCTTTAAAAAGAGATTTTTCCGCTCCAAACTCTGATAATATAACTATGATATTTGATACTTTTAACGATGCTACTAATGCATTTGTTTTTGGAAGTAATCATATTGGTGTACAAAGAGAGATGTTATTATTTAATGGGGGTAATGAACTTGAAGACTGGGATATGACTTGGGATAAAAAATGGTTGTGTGAGTCAATTCAATATGAGAATTATTATACTACGGAGTGGAAAATACCACTTTCTGCATTCAAATATAGAGAAGGAGAAACTAAATGGAGGGTAGGAAGCTATCAAAGAGATACTAAAAATAATGCATGGAATTCTTGGCATAAAGTACCCAAAAATCAAGAGTTTTTTAATTTAGCATTTATGGGTGATATGATTTTTGAAAAGCCATTAGGTAAATCTAAATCTAAGAAATCCATAATTCCTTATGTAAATAATTTAGGTTATAAAGATTATGAAAATTCTAATAGTGGAGAAAGCATCAAATTTGGTGGAGATGTAAAGCTAACTATTGATAACTCTCTTACCCTAGACTTAACTTTAAATCCAGACTTTTCACAAGTCGAAGTAGATCAGCAGGTGACTAATCTTACGAGATATGAAGTTACATTACCTGAGAAAAGACAGTTCTTTATTGAGAATAGTGATTTATTTTCAAATTTCGGAAACTCAAAAGACGCTAATCCATTCTTTTCAAGAAGAATAGGTATAGCAAAAGATATTAATGGTAATAGTATCGAAAATAAGATTGATTATGGAATGAGGCTTAGTGGTAAGTTAAATAACAACTTTAGAATTGGTCTACTATCTATGCAAACTCAAGAAGATGTTGAAAATGAAATTGCTGCAACAAACAATTCAATAATTGCTCTTCAGCATAAGGTGTTTAATAGATCTAATATTAGTTTTATATTTATTAATAAACAAGCAACAAAGAACTATGATTTTTCTGATTTAGGAAAAGATTACAACAGACTTATAGGACTGGACTATAATTTAGCTTCTAAAGATAATCAGTGGAATGGCAAATATTATATACATAAATCTTTTACAGAAGAGTATAAAGACAAAGATCTATCGGTAGGTGTAAATACAACTTATAATACTAAAAATATTAGTTTTAGATTAAGTGGTTTATATGTAGGAGATAATTTTAATTCAGAATTGGGATATATCAAGAGAACAGGGGTTATAAAAGTTAATCCAAACTTTAAGTATAAATTCTGGCCAAAGGATAAAAAAATACAAACACACAGCTTAGAAGTAACTCCAGTATTTATTTGGAGACCTGAGCTTAATAATGAACTTTCAGATCGTTTTCTAATTGCTAGATGGGGAGCAAATCAGAATAATAGTTCTACAATGGGAGCTGTAGTTAAAAACAGATTTACCCATCTTTATAGAGATTTTGATCCTACAAGAACTAATGGAGTACCCTTACCAATAGGTAGTGAATATAACTTTACAAATTTCGAAGCTTATTATAGTTCACCATACTCAGAAGATTTTTCTTACTCTGTAACGCCGTCGTTTGGTGAATTTTTTAATGGAAAAATAAAGTCCATTGATCTTCGTTTATCCTATAGAATACAACCAAGGTTTAATAGTTCAATACAGGTAAGCTATGATAAAATTAATCTACCAAACCCTTATCCTAATGCTAATATTTTATTAATAGCACCAAGAATAGATTATACCTTTACAAAAAACTTATATTGGGCCGCTTTAGTTCAGTACAGTAGTCAAAGGGATAACCTAAGTCTGAATACAAGATTACAATGGAGGTTTGCGCCATTATCTGATTTATTCTTAGTATACAGTGATAACTACTATACTGAAGATAGATATGATAGTTTGTTCATCCCAAGAATAAAAAGTAGATCAATTAATTTAAAACTTACATACTGGTTAGATATATAATTATGAAAAGATATTTATTATTACTTATTATTATAAGCTCATGTTCTTCATCAGATAATTTTCATTTAAATGGTAATATCAAAGGACTACAAAAAGGAACCATTATACTTACTAAATCAATGGAAGGTTCAGAAATAGTACTGGACTCAGTAAGTTTAAATGGTTCTTCAGAATTTATTTTAAGCTGTCTGTTAGAAGAACCTGAGGTACTAAAAATAAAATTAGTCAATGCAGGTGTGAATAATGATGAAATTGAGTTTTTTGCAAACAAGGGTGTTACAGAATTTAAAACAAGTCTGAGAAGATTTGGGTATGATTCTAAGATTTCTGGATCTACACAGCAAAAAAAACTAGAGAAATTTAATCAAATGATGACTAAGTATAATGAGGAAAACTTGAGCTTGATTAAAAATCGGATAGAATATTACAGTAAAGAAAAAGAGTTAGATATTATTAATAATAAACTAGCTAATCTTAAAAAAAGAGAAATGTTTTTTATAATAAATTATTCTCTAAATAATAGTAACAGTGAAATATCCCCGTTTATTGCAACCAAATTTTTATATGATGCAAATAAAAAATACTTGGATACAATATACAAGTCACTAAGTCAGAAAGTAAAGGAATCTAAATACGGATTGTTATTAAAAGAAAGAATGAGTATGGAAGGAGTAAATTAAAGTTTATTAATTTTTTCAATTAATAATCTACCATTCTCTTCTAACTTAGTACCGATACTTCTAAAGTGTTTCTTTTTATTTGAAACATCTTTTTTATTTACTTCAAGTATTAAATCATCAAAAACTTTAATTGCTTCATCAATGATTTTTTCACTTTTTTTGGTATCCTTATCTAAGTTTAGATATTCCCAGCTGTATACAGCTTCAATAATATCTCCTAGAACGTAATTAATATCTTTTTTTAAATTTCTAATATTTGCCATCGGTGTTTTGTTTTAACGTTTGCAAAAATAAGGCTAACAATGTAAATAAACTAAAACATAACTATAAATTATGTTTACCTTCCGTAATCATCCTGAACCCTAACTATATCATCTTCATCAGAGGGGTTATTTGCGTCAGTATGTTGCCATATTTCAGCAATGATACCATAATCTTTTAAGCCAATTAACCTATGTCTTTCACCCTGTTTTAAGGTAATTAAACTTCCCTTAGAAAAAACTTCTTGCATGTTTTCATGATCACTATCAGACCTTACCACGGCAACTTCTCCTTCAAATACTTTCCATATTTCAGATCTTCTGAAATGGTACTGCCATGAAAGTCTTGAGTTAGGTTTAACGATTAATATTTTGGGGCTTAGTTTTAGTCCTGTCATAATTAAATTCATGTCAATGTTTTTAAAAAAACACTCAATAAATTCTTTAGATTGAGACTCCTCTATTACTAGAAACCCACCCCACGGTCTATTGAAATCTTTTGAAGTTATATTAAAGCCTAATTCTTTGACCTTTGATTCAATATATTTATATTTAGCTTCCATTAATTCCCAGTATATGTTACAAAGTTTCTAGGTGTTTCATATAATACAACTTCTAGATCAAAATCATTTTTTAAATGTAACTTAATTATGTTATAGATATAGATTGAAATATTTTCAGCAGTTGGTATAATATTTTTAAAATACGGTACATCTAAGTTTAAATTCTTATGATCTAGTTCAGATTCAACATGATCTTTAATAATATTCTTTAAAACAGATATATCTATAACATAACCTGTCTCAGGATCAATAGATCCAGTGACACTAGCTATTAATTCATAGTTATGGCCATGATAATTTTTATTACTGCATTTACCAAATACTTCTTTGTTTTTAATATCATCCCATTTGCTATTAAATAGCCTGTGAGCAGAATTAAAATGAGCTTTTCTAGAAACTTTAACTTTCATACTTATTGACTTATAAATTTATAATACTTTTTAAAAATTATTTTGAACCATGCTGTATAATTTTCTGGAGATTCATTAATATCATCTTGAACATTATTCATGCTCATCCATTTCCAAGAATCTACTTCATCAGAATTAATATTAGGAGGTTTATCGTAATAACCAACCAATATATGGTCAAACTCATGTTCAGTTAGTCCGTTATCAAACTTAGCTTGATATATAAATGATGTTTTTTCAATTAACGTAGTCTCAAACCCCATTTCTTCATTTAATCTTCTTTTACCAGATGTGATATTAGATTCTCCATCTCTTTGGTGACTACAACATGTATTTGTCCACAATCCAGGTGAATGATACTTACCTAAGGATCTTTTTTGCAACATTAGCTCACCATGTTTATTAAAAATAAATACTGAAAAAGCCCGATGTAAAGCACCTTTTTCATGTGCCTCTAACTTGGGCATTAATCCAATTTGATTGTCATTAACATCAACTAAAATTACTTTATCCTCAAACATGAGTGCTAAAATAATAACAATTATTTAATAAGTGATCCAAATTAAAAAAAAAGGTTTTTTTTTGATAAAATCGTCATAGCATAAACTTATATTAGCAAAAAATTGTTGTAATGAATTTTAATGAAGAAATTAAAAGAAGGAGAACTTTTGGGATAATTTCTCATCCAGATGCAGGTAAAACAACTCTTACAGAAAAATTATTACTTTATGGAGGTGCAATTCAAGAAGCAGGTGCTGTAAAAAGCAACAAAATAAAAAAAGGTGCTACAAGTGATTTCATGGAGATTGAGAGACAAAGAGGTATTTCTGTAGCCACATCAGTATTAGCATTTGAATATCAAGGAATAAAGATAAATATATTAGATACACCAGGTCACAAAGACTTTGCAGAAGATACTTATAGGACACTTACAGCTGTTGATAGTGTAATTGTAGTAATAGATGTAGCTAAAGGAGTTGAAGAGCAAACAGAGAAGCTGGTTGAGGTTTGTAAAATGAGAAATATTCCTATCATAGTCTTTATTAACAAACTAGATAGAGAAGGAAAAGATGCATTTGATTTATTAGATGAGATAGAACAGAAATTAAAATTAAAGGTTTGTCCACTAAGTTTTCCAATTGGAATGGGGTATGATTTTACGGGAATATATAACACAATTGATAACAAAGTATCTTTGATTGACGGAGATAACATTAAATTGATTAATAAGGATGAAATAAAAGAAAATATAAGTACAGATTTACATAATCAATTTTTAGAAAATATAGAACTTCTTGAGATGGTATACCCAAAATTTGATAGGAGTCAGTATCTCAAAAGTAATATTCAACCTGTATTTTTCGGTTCTGCATTAAATAACTTTGGAGTAGAAGATCTATTACGATGTTTTGTTAAAATAGCCCCAATTCCTCAACCAAAAGAAAGTTCAGTTAGAATAGTCAGTCCTGATGAAGATACATTCACTGGTTTTGTATTTAAAATACATGCTAATATGGATCCTAAACACAGAGATAGGCTAGCTTTTATTAAAATTGTTTCAGGTGAGTTTAAAAGAAATACTCCTTACTTACATGTTCGTTTGTCAAAAAAATTGAAATTTTCTAGTCCCAATGCATTTTTTGCCGATAAAAAAGAAATTGTAGATATATCATATCCTGGTGATATTGTAGGACTTCACGATACTGGAAATTTCAAAATTGGGGATACATTAACCTCAGGTGAGAATTTGATTTATGAAGGTATTCCAAGTTTTTCCCCGGAACATTTTAGATATATTAATAATGCCGATCCAATGAAAAGCAAACAATTATCAAAAGGTATTAATCAATTAATGGATGAAGGAGTAGCTCAACTATTTACACTAGATTTAAATGGTAGAAAAATTATAGGTACCGTTGGAGCATTACAATATGAAGTAATACAATATAGGCTAGAGCACGAGTATGGTGCAAAATGTAGTTATGAAAATTTAAATGTCTTTAAAGCATGTTGGGTTGAATGTGCAGACAGAAAAGGAAAAGAATTTTTAGATTTTAAGAGAATAAAACAACGCTACTTAGCAAAGGACAAGAATAATAATCTTGTATTCTTAGCAGATTCAGTATTTTCTTTAAATATGACAGTTGAAAAATATCCAAGTATTACGTTTCATAATACGTCAGAATTCTAATAATTAAGCTTCACCAGATTGTCCAAAATTTAGTTGGACATTTGGAGGTTGTTGGTTTTCTTTTATTTCCCCATGATTCTTTTCGAACCTTATTATATTATCGTGTAGAGCCTTTGCCAAACGTTTGGCATGCTGAGGAGTAATTATAATCCTAGATTTAACCTTGTTTTTAGGAGTTCCAGGCATAATACATATAAAATCTAATACAAACTCTGAAACTGAATGATTAATTATAGCTAAGTTGGAGTAAGTCCCCTCAGCAACTTTTTCATCTATTTCAATGTTTATATTAGATTTTGATTTTTTATCAGTATTACTCATAAAAGACTTTAACTAATTAATATTTAATTCTTCTTCTTCTTTAGCCTTAGTCAGTGCTTCAATCTCCTCCTTTGAACCTACAATAATATCTTCGTATTTTCGTAATCCAGTTCCAGCAGGTATTCTATGACCAACAATAACATTTTCTTTTAAACCTTCTAGATAATCAATTCTTCCATTTACAGCAGATTCATTTAACACCTTTGTAGTCTCTTGGAAAGAGGCAGCAGAAATAAATGATTTAGTTTGTAATGAAGCTCTTGTAATTCCTTGTAAAATAGGAGTAGCAGTAGCCGGACTTGCATCTCTAGCAACAACTAATTTTTTATCCTCTCTTCTAAGAATTGAGTTTTCATCTCTTAAATCTCTAGCAGATATAATTTGACCTGCTTTTAAATTTACAGATTCTCCAGAATCTTCGATTACTTTCATTCCAAATATAGCATCATTTTCTAGTATAAAATCTGATTTATGAGCTAACTGATCTTCCAAGAATGTAGTATCTCCAGAATCCTGAATTCTAACTTTTCTCATCATTTGTCTAACAACAACCTCAAAATGTTTATCATTAATTTTCACGCCTTGCAATCTATAAACTTCTTGAACTTCATTTACCAAGTATTGTTGTACAGCAGAAGGTCCTTTAATATTTAAAATATCGTTTGGAGTAATAGATCCATCTGACATTGGCATACCAGCTTTAATGAAATCATTTTCTTGAACTAGAATTTGATTTGAAAGCTTCACTAAATATTTTTTAATAATACCATTTTTAGACTCAACTATTATTTCACGATTACCTCTTTTAATTTTACCAAAAGAGACAACTCCGTCTATAGCACTAACAATTGCAGGATTTGAAGGATTTCTAGCTTCAAATAACTCTGTAACTCTAGGAAGTCCACCGGTTATATCACCTGCTTTAGCAGATTTTCTAGGAATTTTAACTAAGACCTTTCCGATATTAATATCTTCTCCATCATCAATCATCAAGTGGGCTCCAACTGGAAGATTATAAGATCTTATAGTGTTTCCCTTTAAATCATTAATAAGTAAAGTAGGTATTACCTTTTTATTTCTAGATTCTGAAATAACTTTTTCTTGAAAACCAGTTTGTTCGTCAATTTCAACTTGATAAGTGACTCCTTGCTCAATATTTTCGAAACTTACTTTACCAGCAAATTCAGAAATAATAACACCGTTATAAGGATCCCATTGACAAACTAATGTATCAGCTTTTACTTTTTGTCCATTTTTAATGTATACAAAAGAACCGTATGGAATATTATTAGTACTTAATACAAGTCCAGTTTTCGCATCGACAACTTTTAGTTCAGAAGTTCTTGAAATAACAACATTTACATCATTTCCATCAGCATCTTTACCAAGTACAGTTTTAAAATCTTCTATCTCAGCTTTACCAGCAAATTTAGTTACTAATTTATTCTCTTCAGAAATATTACCAGCAATTCCACCAACATGGAAAGTTCTTAACGTAAGCTGAGTACCTGGCTCACCAATCGATTGAGCAGCAACAACTCCAACAGCTTCACCTCTTTGCACAATTTTTCCAGTAGCTAAGTTTCTACCATAACATTTAGTACAAATACCTTTTTTAGCTTCGCAAGTAAGTGCAGATCTAACATCAACAGCTTCGACTGATGAATTTTGAATATTATCTGCTATTTCATCAGAAATATGCTCTCCTGCAGATGCTAGAAGTGTACCAGTAGCAGGATCAACTAAATCGTGTAGTGATGTTCTACCAACAATTCTTTCATTTAATTTCTCTACGACTTCTTCATTCTTTTTTAGTGCAGTAACAGAAATACCTCTCAAAGTACCACAATCTTCAGAACTAACGATAACGTCTTGAGCAACATCAACTAATCTTCTAGTTAAATATCCAGCATCAGCTGTTTTAAGAGCCGTATCTGCTAAACCTTTTCTAGCACCATGAGTTGATATGAAATACTCCAAAATTGAAAGTCCTTCTTTAAAGTTAGATAAAATTGGGTTTTCAATAATCTCTCCTCCTCCAGCATTTGATTTTTTTGGCTTAGCCATCAATCCTCTCATTCCTGTTAACTGACGAATTTGTTCTTTAGAACCCCTCGCACCTGAATCTAGCATCATATAAACAGAGTTGAAACCTTGTTGGTCTTCTCTAATTCTTTTCATTGATAACTCTGTTAATTCAGCATTTGTTGAAGTCCAAATATCAATAACTTGATTATATCTCTCGTTATTTGTGATTAAACCCATATTATAATTAGCTTTAATTGCATCAACCTCTTTATTTGCCTTAGCAATCATAGTATGCTTCTCTGGTGGTATAATAATATCTCCTAAACTGAAGGATAAACCTCCTTGGAATGCAAATTTATATCCTAGAGTCTTTATTTCATCTAAGAATGCTGCAGTTTCAGGAACACTAGTTACTTTTAATATATCTCCAATTATATCACGTAAAGATTTTTTTGTAAGAACTTCATTAATATATCCAGCAACCGCAGGAACTTTTTCATTAAATAAAACTCTTCCGACAGTAGTTTCAATTATTTGACTTACTAACTCTTTATTATCGTTATAGTCGTCAGTTTTAACTTTGATTGATGCATTTAAATCAACTCTTTTTTCATTGTAAGCAATAATAACTTCTTCTGGAGAATAAAATACTAAACCTTCACCTATTACTTTTACTTTTTTAGTTGAAGTTTTTAATTTAGTCATGTAATACAGTCCTAATACCATATCCTGTGATGGTACTGTAACTGGCGATCCATTTGCAGGATTTAATATATTATGAGAAGCTAACATTAGCATTTGAGACTCTAAAATAGCTTCAGGTCCAAGTGGTAAATGTACAGCCATTTGATCTCCATCAAAATCAGCATTAAATGCAGTACAAACAAGCGGGTGTAATTGAATAGCTTTTCCTTCAATTAATTTAGGTTGAAAAGCTTGTATCCCTAACCTGTGTAATGTAGGAGCACGATTTAAAAGAACTGGATGACCTTTTAAAACATTTTCTAAGATATCCCATACAACTGGCTCTTTTTTGTCAATAATTTTTTTAGCTGACTTAACCGTTTTAACTATACCTCTTTCAATTAATTTTCTAATTACAAAAGGCTTATATAATTCAGCTGCCATATTTTTAGGAATACCACACTCAAATAATTTTAATTCTGGACCAACAACAATTACTGACCTAGCAGAATAATCTACTCTTTTACCTAATAAGTTTTGACGAAATCTACCTTGTTTTCCTTTTAGTGAATCAGATAAAGATTTTAAAGGTCTATTGGAGTCAGTTTTAACAGCAGAAGATTTTCTGGTATTATCAAACAAAGAATCGACAGACTCTTGCAACATTCTCTTTTCGTTTCTTAAAATAACCTCAGGAGCTTTGATTTCAACGAGTCTTTTTAACCTGTTGTTCCTAATTATTACTCTTCTATATAAATCATTTAAATCCGAAGTTGCAAACCTTCCTCCATCTAATGGAACTAAAGGTCTTAACTCTGGTGGTATCACAGGGATGGCTTTCATAATCATCCACTCAGGTAAATTCTCTCTATGTAAATTAGCTTCTCTAAAAGACTCAACTACTTGAAGTCTTTTTAGTGCTTCAGTTTTTCTTTGTTTAGAAGTCTCAGTATTAGCTTTGTTTCTTAATTCAAATGATAACTGATCTAGATCAATTCTAGACAACAACTCAATTAAACATTCAGCTCCCATTTTTGCAATAAACTTTTCAGGATCTGAATCGTCTAAGTATTGATTTTCTTGCGGTAAAACATCTATAATATCTAAATATTCTTCTTCAGAAAGAAAATCCATTTTCTTTAAAGGTTCACCTTCAGCATTGACAGCAGAAGCTGGTTGAATTACAACATACCTTTCATAATAGATAATCATATCTAGTTTTTTTGAAGGGAGTCCTAATAAATAACCAATTTTATTTGGAAGGGATCTGAAATACCATATATGAGCTACAGGAACTATTAAATTTATGTGACCAACTCTATCTCTTCGAACCTTCTTTTCAGTGACTTCTACACCACATCTATCACAAACAATTCCTTTATACCTAATTCTCTTATATTTACCACAAGCGCATTCAAAGTCCTTTACAGGGCCAAAAATTCTTTCACAAAACAATCCATCTCTTTCTGGTTTATGTGTTCTGTAATTAATAGTTTCTGGTTTTAGAACTTCTCCTTTTGAAGCAGATAAAACTGATTCTGGTGAAGCTAAACCTATTGATATTTTATTAAACTTAACTACTGGGTTATCTTGTTTTCTTGCCATAATAATGGGTATCTATTTGATAAAATATTTTATTTATTCTTCTAATCTTATGTCTAATCCTAAACCTTTTAATTCATGCATTAAAACATTAAAAGATTCTGGTAAGCCTGGCTTAGGCATTGGGTCACCTTTGACAATTGCTTCATAGGTTTTTGCTCTACCTATGACATCATCAGATTTTACAGTAAGAATCTCACGGAGTGTACTTGACGCTCCATAAGCTTCTAAAGCCCAAACTTCCATTTCACCAAATCTTTGTCCACCAAATTGTGCTTTACCACCAAGTGGTTGTTGAGTAATTAATGAGTATGGACCTATAGATCTAGCATGCATCTTGTCGTCAACCATATGCCCTAATTTCAACATATAAATAACTCCGACAGTTGCAGGTTGATCAAATCTATCACCAGTACCACCATCATATAAGTAAGTGTGTCCAAATCTAGGAATACCAGCTTCATCTGTTAATTCATTAATTTGATCTATGGTAGCACCATCAAATATAGGTGTAGCGTACTTTCTCCCTAAGTTTTGGCCAGCCCATCCTAAAACAGTTTCATATATTTGACCAATATTCATTCTAGAAGGTACTCCTAATGGGTTTAAAACAATATCGACAGGTGTTCCATCTTCTAAAAATGGCATATCTTCTTGCCTTACAATCCTAGCTACAATTCCTTTATTTCCATGACGTCCTGCCATTTTATCACCAACTTTTAGCTTTCTCTTTTTAGCGATATAAACTTTAGCTAACTTAATAATTCCAGCTGGTAATTCATCTCCAACAGAGATAGTAAACTTCTCTCTTCTAAGAGAACCTTGCATATCATTTTCTTTAATTTTATAGTTATGGATAAGTTCTGAAACTAGCTTATTTGCTTTGTCATCCATTGTCCATTTACCCATTGTTAAATGTGCATAATCATCAACTGAATTTAACATTTTTAATGTGAATTTTTTTCCTTTTGGAAAAACATCTTCACCAAGATCATTTGAAATACCTTGAGCTGTTTTACCGGATAAGATTGAAAATAACTTTTCAATTAAAATTTGTCTTAAATCTTCAAACTTTATATCAAAATTATCTTCTAGCTCTTTGATATCAATTTTATCTTGTGCTCGTTTTCTTTTGTCTTTGACAGCCCTTGAAAATAGTTTTTTATTAATCACTACTCCATTTAGAGATGGTGAAGCCTTTAATGATGCATCTTTAACATCACCTGCTTTATCACCAAAAATTGCTCTTAATAATTTTTCTTCAGGAGTTGGATCACTTTCACCTTTGGGAGTGATTTTACCAATTAAAATGTCACCTGGTTTAATTTCTGCACCAACACGAATCATTCCATTTTCATCTAAATCTTTTGTAGCTTCTTCTGAAACGTTTGGAATATCATTTGTTAATTCTTCATTACCAAGCTTAGTATCTCTTACATCAAGTGAATATTCATCAATATGTATAGATGTAAAAACATCATCTCTTACTACTTTTTCAGAAATAACTATCGCATCTTCAAAATTATATCCTTTCCAAGGCATAAAAGCAACTTTCATGTTTCTTCCTAGGGCAAGCTCACCTTTTTGAGTAGCATATCCTTCACATAAAACTTGATCTTTCTTTACTTTGTCTCCTTTAGAAACAATTGACTTTAGATTAACTGAAGTACCCTGATTAGTTTTTCTAAACTTAGTTAAATAATAAGTTTTCTCGTCACTATCAAAGTTTACTAATGCTTCTTCTTTAGTTCTACTATATTTAATGGTGATTTTTTCAGCGTCAACATATAGAACTACTCCATTACCTTCGGCATTAATTAAGACTCTTGAATCAGACGCAACCGATTTCTCTAAACCTGTACCTACAATTGGAGATTGAGGTAATAATAAAGGAACTGCTTGTCTCATCATATTGGAACCCATAAGTGCTCTGTTTGCATCATCATGTTCCAAGAAAGGAATCAGTGATGCTGAAATTGATGAAATTTGGTTTGGAGCTACATCAGTATAATGAACTTCCTTAGACTCAATTACAGGAAAATCGCCTTCTTGTCTGGCAATAACTTTTTCTTCAATAATCTTACCTTTTTTATCAACTGCTAAGTTAGACTGTGCAATTAATTTATTTTCTTCTTCTTCAGCACTTAGGTAAATTGGATCAGATTTTAAATCCACCACACCCTTAGAAACTTTTCTATATGGAGTTTCGATGAATCCCATATTGTTAACTTTAGCAAATACACTAAGAGATGAAATTAATCCAATATTAGGTCCCTCAGGAGTTTCGATTGGACATAATCTACCATAATGTGTATAATGTACATCTCTAACTTCAAATCCGGCACGCTCTCTAGATAATCCACCAGGTCCTAGTGCTGACAATCTTCTTTTGTGAGTTATTTCAGCTAAAGGGTTCGTTTGATCCATAAATTGAGACAACTGATTTGTTCCAAAGAATGAGTTAATCACAGATGATAGTGTTTTGGCGTTAATTAAATCAATTGGAGTAAAAACTTCATTATCTCTAACATTCATTCGCTCACGAATAGTTCTAGCCATTCTAGCTAAACCAACACCGAATTGAGAAGATAATTGTTCTCCAACAGTTCTGACACGTCTATTAGATAAGTGATCAATATCATCAATTTCTGCCTTAGAATTAATTAATTCGATTAGGTATTTAATAATAGTAATGATATCATCTTTAGTAAGAACTTGTTTACTCATGTCTACATTAAGACCAAGTTTCTTGTTCATTCTATATCTACCAACTTCACCTAAACTATACCTTTGATCACTAAAAAATAATTTATCAATTATTCCTCTAGCAGTTTCCTCATCTGGTGGCTCAGCATTTCTTAATTGTCTATAAATATGTTCTACAGCTTCTTTTTCTGAATTAGTAGGGTCTTTTTGTAGTGTATTATGTATTATAGCATAATCACCTTGATCAGAAACAGTCTTATGTAATAATATAGTTTTAGCTCCAGATTCTAAAATCTCTTCAACATTATCTGCATCGATAATTGTATCTCTATCAAGAACAATCTCATTTCTTTCAATAGAAACAACCTCACCAGTATCTTCATCTACAAAATCTTCATACCAAGTATTTAAGACTCTAGCGGCTAATTTGCGCCCATGATATTTTTTTAAACCTGATTTTGATACTTTAATTTCTTCAGCTAAATCAAAAATTTCAAGAATATCCTTGTCTCTTTCATAACCAATAGCTCTAAATAGTGTAGTTACTGGTAATTTCTTTTTTCTGTCAATATATGCATACATTACACTGTTAATATCAGTAGCAAATTCTATCCATGAACCTTTAAAAGGGATTACACGAGCAGAATAAAGTTTAGTTCCATTTGCATGGAAAGATTGACCAAAGAAAACACCTGGAGATCTGTGTAATTGAGAAACTACTACACGCTCAGCACCATTTATACAAAAAGTACCACTTGGTGTCATATATGGTATAGTTCCTAAATAGACATCTTGAACAATAGTTTCAAAATCTTCATGTTCTTCATCAGTACAATAAAGTCTTAATCTGGCCTTTAATGGAACACTGTAAGTAAGTCCACGTTCTATACACTCTTGAATTGAATATCTAGGTGGATCAACAAAATAATCTAAAAACTCTAAAACAAATTGGTTTCTTGTATCTGTTATTGGAAAATTTTCCATGAAAGTCTTGTAAAGACCTTCATCTCCTCTTTCTTCAGATTTAGTCTCTAATTGAAAAAAATCTTGAAATGACTTAATTTGTATATCTAAAAAATCAGGATATTCAATTTGGTTATTAATTGAAGAGAAATTTAATCTTGGGTTAATTTTTGTTGACATCTAGCTACTATATTTAGTTATAAAATGTAAAAAGCACATATATCACATATGTACAAATAGGTATAGATTTTAAGAATATTCTTAAAATCTATACTATAATTGTAATTAATTAGAATTTACTTAAGCTCAACTTCAGCTCCAGCTTCTTCTAATGATTTTTTAAGACCTTCAGCCTCATCTTTACTTACACCTTCTTTGATTGCGCCAGGAGCACCATCAACAAGTTCTTTAGCATCTTTTAAACCTAATCCTGTTAATTCCTTAACAAGTTTAACAACAGCTAGTTTAGAAGCTCCTGCTGATTTAAGGATAACATCAAATTCAGTCTGTGCTTCTTCAGCTTCACCGCCTCCGGCTGCTGGTCCTGCTACAGAAACTGCTGCTGCTGCTGGTTCGATACCATATTCATTTTTTAAAATATCAGCTAATTCTGAAACGTCTTTTACTGATAAGTTTACTAATTTTTCTGCGAAATCTTTTAAATCTGCCATTTTTCTATTTTTTATTGTAATTTTTAATTTTAGTTTTTAATTTTTCTTAAAATCAAACAGTTATTTATTAGATAATGTTTGAAGTATTCCTGATAACTTTCCACCACCAGATTGTAAAGCTGAGACAACATTCTTAGCTGGAGATTGTAATAGAGATATAATATCACCTATTAACTCTTCTCTAGATTTGATGTTAACTAATGCTTCTAATTGGTCGTCACCTATATAAACGTTTTCTTCTATATAAGCACCTTTTAAAACCGGTTTTTCAGATTTTTTTCTAAAAGCTTTAATAACTTTTGCAGGAGCATTTCCAACCTCAGAAAACATAATTGATGTGTTTCCTTTTAAAATAGTTGAAAGATCTCCAAAATCTTTATCTGATGCTTGCATTGCTTTATCAAGAAATGTGTTTTTTGTCATAGACAAACTAATGTTTGCTTTATAACAGGCACGTCTTAAATTTGAAGTAGCTTTAGCATCTAAACCAGAAATATCAGTTAAATACAAGTTAGTACTTGCACCTAATTTTTCAGTTAATTCAGAAATTGCTTTTGATTTTTCTTCTCTTGTCATTTTTTATTCTAGATTTTTGGATCAATTGCTAAACTAGGGCTCATTGTACTTGACATAAAAACACTTTTCATGTAAATACCTTTTGCAGTAGTTGGCTTTAACTTATTCAACGTTTGTAATAATTCAACAGCATTACCTGTTAATTTATCAGCTGAAAATGAAGCCTTACCAATCGGCGCATGAATAATTCCGGCCTTATCAACTTTAAAGTCAATTTTACCAGCTTTTACTTCAGAAACAGCTTTACCTATATCCATAGTAACAGTACCGGTTTTAGGATTGGGCATTAGACCTCTTGGACCTAAAACTCTACCTAATGGACCTAATTTACCCATAACACTTGGCATAGTAACAATAACGTCTACATCAGTCCATCCAGATTTAATCTTATCAAGATATTCATCAAGACCAACGTAATCTGCACCAGCATCTTTAGCTTCTTGTTCCTTATCAGGAGTTACTAACGCTAAAACCTTCATGTCTTTCCCTGTACCATGTGGAAGAGAAACAACTCCTCTAACCATTTGGTTTGCTTTCTTAGGATCAACTCCTAATCTAACAGCTAGGTCAACAGACGCGTCGAATTTAGTGGTAGTAATTTCTTTAATAAGACTCGAAGCTTCTTCAACTGTGTAAAGTTTATTCGAATCAAATTTATCAGAAACTGATTTTTTATTTTTAGTTAATTTTCCCATTTAATTTAAATTAGCTTGGA
>CAJVXR010000025.1 GCA_913009535.1 uncultured Flavobacteriales bacterium
AGGGTTTATTATAAGACCCATTCTTTCTTGAGATTCGTTTCCTATAATTTCTTTAGATGAAAGTGTGGAATCTCCTATAGGAAGTTTGTCTAAATCTATTTCACCACCTGTTTCTTCTACTAGTTCAGAAAGACAGTTTAAGTGCCCTCCAGCCCCATGATCATGTATGGAAACGATAAAGTTTTCATCACTTTCAACCATACCTCTGATAGCATTAGCTACTCTTTTTTGCATCTCAGGGTTAGACCTTTGTACAGCATTTAATTCGATACCTTTTGAAAACTCACCCGTATCAGAAGATGAAACTGCAGCTCCACCCATTCCTATTCTATAATTATCACCACCTAAAACTATTATTTTATCTCCATTATTAGGAGTGTCTTTAATCGCTTGGTCTGTAACTCCATACCCAATCCCTCCTGCTTGCATTATAACCTTATCAAAACCAATAGTTTTATTATTCTCTTCGTGTTCAAAAGTTAGAACCGAACCAGTAATAAGTGGTTGACCAAATTTATTGCCAAAATCAGAGGCCCCATTTGATGCTTTTATTAAAATATCTAAAGGAGACTGGTATAGCCATTTTCTTTCTTTAATATTTTTTTCCCAGGATTTCCCATTTGAATTTCTTGGATAAGGAGTCATATATACCGCTGTGCCAGCTAGAGGAAGAGATCCTTTCCCACCAGCTAGTCTATCTCTAATTTCACCCCCAGACCCAGTTGCAGCGCCGTTAAATGGCTCAACCGTGGTTGGAAAATTATGCGTTTCTGCTTTCAATGAAATAACAGAGCTTACTTTTTTTAAACGATAATAATCAGCTATATCTGATCTAGCTGGGGCAAACTGAGTTATATTTGGTCCTTGAATAAAGGCAACATTGTCTTTATAAGCAGAGACAATAGAATTAGGATTTTTTTTAGATGTTTCCTTGATTAATTTAAATAAAGATGATTTTTTTTCTTCTCCATCTATAATAAATCTCCCATTAAATATTTTGTGTCTACAATGCTCTGAATTTACTTGAGAAAATCCAAAAACTTCAGAGTCAGTTAATTTCCTGCTAATCTTTTTAGAAATATCATTAAGATATTTAATTTCTTCTGAATTTAAAGAGAGACCTTCTTGTAAATTATATTTTTCAATATCATCTATCGTAAGAATTTCTTCTGGCTTTATATCTATTGTAAAAATTTGTTGATTTAAGCTTTTGTATTTTTCATTAACCATATAATCAAAATCAGTAAACTCTGTATCAATTTTATCAAATTCTTCAATTCTTAATAATGAATTGACACCCATATTTTGAGCTATCTCAACAGCATTTGTACTCCAAGGAGATATCATTTCAGCTCTAGGACCTAAATAAGTTGATTTCAATTCATTGGTTTGAATTAATGGTTTATCACCAAATACCCATGACAATTTATCAATATCTACATTTGATATTTTGTCTTCTGACTGTACAGCAAAAATTTTATTTCTAGAAATATCACCAAAAAAAAGAATCATAATTTAATAAATATTTAGAAGATAAAATTAACTTTTTTAAAGCTAATATTATATTAAATTATAAATGATAATTTATTAGTTATTCACTATGTTTTGAACAAAATAAATTTTTAATTAAATATTATTTTTTTAGTGAAATAGAAATTATTAATCTTAACTCTAATAAAGTAAACCCCTTTATTAAAATTAAGATTATCAAGCTTGTTTATTTTACCAGATTTAACACCTTTTTTTATTCTAACTCCTTGAATATCAAATATCTCGTAAGAGTAATTTAAATTACTCTTTATAAACAAAATATTGTCCTTGGTAGGATTTGGGAAGATTTTAAAATCAATAAAGGCATTCTCAGTAATATTTAGATTCTGATTATGAAAACCAAGATATTCAAACGAATTATTTGGATATTCGTACCATTCTTCAATATCAAAATTAACGGTTGGATTCAATATGTTATCAACTCTTACATAGGTGCTATTTGCATAATCATTTTCTCCATTAAAAAACCCAAAAACATCAATTAAAGTATTATTTTTAAATAAACCTACAGGATCATCACCATTAAAAGATAGTGCATCCGAGCTAGACAATTGGTTTGAGTTGACTGTTATTGCTTCGTCAGCATTCCCTCTAGAAATTACATATACATTTCCATCATCTATTTCTCCGGTTAATTGAAGCATTTCCCCCCAGCTACTTCCACTATTTATATTCCTAGCTAAGGAATAGTCATTTAAATTTATAGTAGCACCAGTGAAGTTTGCAATTTCTATTGCTTTATTATTAGAAGCCCCCTCTAAATACTCTGAAATAAATAACTCATTTGTTGATGTACTTTGTTCTAAAGTAGTTGTACATTCTTCTTGACTAGTTGTAGAACTATTTTCAGATTGATCAATTGCTGTTACGCTAAAACAGTAATATGTATCTGAAATTAGCCCTGAAATTGAATAATTATTATTTTGAGTGTTAGCATAGTAACTACCATCCTTATATATGTTGTATGACGCAACAGAAATATTGTCTGTTGAATTATCCCAGCTTATCTCTAATGTATTGTCAGTTATATCAAATATTTCAATATTTGTTGGAGTTGTTGGATTTTCAGTATCATTTGTAGAACTCCAGATTTGCTCAACATAATCTGGCTCATCAACAAAAGGGTTTCGATTTCCTTGGAATAAATATACTTGATTGTTTCTGTCGATTTCTTTTTGAGAAACTGGGTCATTTAAATGCCAGTTCATTAAAATATTTAAAAAAGTGTCTTCTAGCACAATATTTGTACTCCCATCAAACATGTTGTAATTAGCCCATGAAGAAATTGAATTTTCATATCTAGTTATGAAATAAAAGTGAATTCTAGCTATATCTCCTTTAAATTCATCAATTGGCTCAAAAACAATATCAGAATATCCACTAGAAAAACTTTCATTTAAGTTATTACCTAATTTTGAGCCATTTTGTGTTGGATTCGATATTCCATTTTGGCTTACGAGATTTGCCCCTACAACTCCATATGGGTAAGCGCTTCTAAACCCATTTACTCTTCCATCTGTAGGTAGCACTTGATGCGCATCACTTCGCATCGGGTAGTCACTTCCATAAACAGATTGTGGAATTATATGCTCTTTATTGTAACAATCTCCTTCACTTGAATAATTACCACAACTATTTTCAGTACTAAAATTATACGGATCTATTCCACTAGGGTTTTCAGAGTAAATATCTAAGATTGTATTATCATTTTCATAATAATTATCAATATCATGGGTTATATAAAAATCATCTAAAGCATTATAACCTTGATCATTGTGATTATTAATTATTTCATGTAATTGAGATTTTAATTCGTAGTTAACTCCAGTAGCAGAATCATAATATCCTTCAGGTATTTGGGAATGAGTTAGCTGTGCTGTAAGAATTAAAATTAATATTATTATTTCTCTCATTTATTTCTAGATAATAAAGCCATATAAAAACCATCAAAACCCGATTGATGAGATAAAATAATATTTTCACTTTCGAAATTAAATTCAACTCCGGATTCTGATTTTAAGAAGTCTTTGATTTGCTTATTATTTTCTGATTTCAAAATTGAGCAAGTAGCGTAAACTAGTTTACCGCCAGGCTTAACCATTTTTGAATAATCCCTCAAAATACTTTGTTGTGTAACTTTAATATTAGTTAAAAACTCTTCTGTTAATTTCCATTTTGAATCAGGATTTCTCTTTAATACACCCAGTCCTGAACAAGGAGCATCAATTAAAACTCTGTCGGCAGTTTTATGTAATTTTTTTATAGGTTTAGTCGACTCAATTACTTTAATATTAATATTATGTGCACCATTTCTTTTAGCTCTAATTTTTAATTTTTTTAATTTACTCTCGTAAATATCCATTGCAATTAATTTACCTTTATTTTGCATCAAAGCAGATAAATGCAATGTTTTACCTCCAGCTCCTGCACAGCAGTCAACAACGATCATACCAGGTTTAACATCTAGGTATTGAGCAACTAATTGAGAAGAAGCATCTTGCACCTCAAACCAACCTTTTTTAAATGCCTCTGTTCTAAATACATTCTTTCTTTCGTCTAATATTAATGCATCTGGATAGGAATCATTTATAGTTGTCTCTACTTCTTCATCTTCTAATTTTGATTGAAGTGATAGTCTATCTATTTTTAAAGTATTAGTTCGAAGAACTACTTGAGCTTGGTTATTTAAAGCAGATATTTCTTTTTCCCATTTTTTAACGCCTAACTCCTTAATACCTAAATCATCTATCCAGTCAGGAATAGATTCTTTATATTTCCTTTCTTTAGTTAAAGTGTCAAATCTTCCTTTTATTTTTCTATTTGGAGTGTTTTCAAAATATTTCCAATCTGGAAGTTTTATCCCTTTTAAAATAATCCATACTGCTAAAAGCCTCCACGCATCATCTCTAGAAAAAGGTGTTTTTACTTCAGCTATTTTTGAATAAAGTCTTTTCCATCTAACTATGTCATAGGTGGTTTCAGCAATGAAACCTCTATCTCTACTTCCCCATGTTTTATTTCTTTTCAATAAATTCTGAATCACTTTATCAGCATATCCATTTTCATTAAATATGAGTAAAATTCCATCAACAACGGCTAAACATAAATTTCTGTGTAATCTCATTAGTATAATTTAAGCATACAAATGTATGCTTAATTTTAATATAATATGGATTTTAAAAAGTCAATTACCTTGAAATAATTACTCTTTTTGTTGTGCTGTAATTTTCAGAAGAAATACGGACTAAATATATACCATTGTAAAGTGTTTGAACATTAAAATAAGCTATAGTACTACCGGCATATATTTTCTTATGTTTTATTACTTTTCCGTTAATATCATATAGAGTTACATTAAGATTATTTGTAATTAAATCTTTAATTTGAACTGCAATTAAATTTGATGCTGGATTTGGTATAATACTAACCCCAACTTCGTTAATCTCAAAATCATTATTCGATAAATACTCGGTAGTGGATTCACTAATAGTATTAACGATCCTGTTTTCATAAACGCCGTAAAATGTTGGACCAACTGCGTAAGGATATGCGGAATTCCAATTTTCGTCAACCGTAGCGAAATATGCGTAGGTTCCATTTGGATATTCTGGAGTTATACAAAACCTTCCATTATGTTCATCTAAATATTCTTCCTCGTCAGTATGCTCTACATGCTCATAATCTTCTCTAAAATATCCTAAAAACATTGTTTCTTGACTTCCAGTATTTGGACCTTGAGTGATAGTCACCACTTGGTCTAAATCGGGACCATTTGTTCTTGTCGTAATATTTCTTAGTTGATATCCAGATTTTATTCTAGTTATGCCGCCCGATCCATCTGAATTCTCATATCCATATGCACCATAAATAGGATAGCCATCATATGCATAACCAATTAAAGGAGAATGGTTTTCCGGATCAATAGCGTATAAACCTTCTGCATCATATAAATTACATATATCAGAAACAACTTCTAAATCTAATTTAAAAGCTGATGGATTTTGATGATGATGATAATTCCCCTGAGCGGGATGACCTTTAGAACAATCAAAACCACCCATTTCAGCAGGAATTGCATCTCTATTCCAATTTTGAGTAGCCATCGGACCTCCTGGACATGGTGGGTTCCCTGGACCTCCACATAAATAATTAGTATTATTATTCCATGCTACACCATCTCTGTAATCAAAGAGCGCAACCCCATTAATAAATACACCTATATTACCACCTGTAGTATTAGTTGGGGTGCCATTATTAGGTTGAGGATTTAAAGGTATTTTGTATATATTGTTTTGAGCTTCTGCATTTGATGGATTGCCATCAGAAAAAGGTCCTGTCGGATATGCTGGAATTCCTTGGGTACTTATGTATGCAAAATTGTCGGAGTACTCCACAGATTGACAGTTAACTAAAATATTATTTGAAACTGTTGTAGAATTTCCAGAAAAATAATAGGAGCCTGTTTCAGAAGTGTTTTGAAGCCATGAAGTTATTACAGGGTTATCTTGACTGTAAATTGATAAACTAAAAAAAGTAAGTAAATAATATAATTTAATTTTCATAAGCTAGGTTTAATTTAGTAAAGATAAATTAAATGTTAATCTCTAATATAAATAATGAGTTTAAGACTATTAATAATAAGTATTTTGCAGTTATTGATATAAGATTTCAATCAATTTTAAAGGAAATTTATGATTCTTATTTAAGCTAAATTCTTTATCATTTAAAGTTAAAAGAAAAGCTGTTAAGTCAACTTTTTCTTTGTTATTTAAATGTATCAAATTATTATCAATATCAATCTCAGAGTAATGATTAATCACAAATTGTAATTTTTCAAATCTTCCATCATGCATATATGGATAAGAATATTTTAAATTTCTTAATGATGGAACTTTAAATAGATATTTATCATTAACATTTCCGGTTATATTATATCTACCAAAATCTTTAAGTGTAGAATCTTCCTTAATACCATTTTTTTTATATTCATAGTTTGTAAACATTGGTTCTGTGTGGCAGCTGTTACAGTTGTTTTTAAATAATTCATACCCTCTTTTTTCTTTATCAGAAAATTTTGCTTCTCGTTTGATTACAGAATCATATTTAGAATTAGAGGAAATCAGTGTTAATTGAAATTGTGACAAAGATTTTAAAAGGTGCTCTGTAGTTATAATACTATCTCCAAAAGCAGAGTAAAATAATTCAGGGTAATAATTGGTTTTTTGTAATTTAGAGATTAAGTTTCTGGTAGATTCCCCCATTTCAATTGGACTATTAATCGGAGCCAATGCCTGCATATCTAAATGATTTACTGCTCCATCCCACATGAATTCTTTCTGCCATAATAAATTAAATAGACCAGGTGCATTTCTATTGCCAATCTTATCATTTATTCCATGACTTAATTTGTGATCTGTATGCGCAAATGCGTTATATGAAGAGTGACATGAGGCGCAAGAAACCTGGTTGTTTTTAGATAATATAGGGTCGTAGAATAATATTTTTCCTAATTCTATTTTATCTTCATCAATTGGATTTTTAGATAGATCATACTCAATA
This sequence comes from uncultured Flavobacteriales bacterium, assembly GCA_913009535.1. The sequence continues at coordinate 7,111 of CAJVXR010000025.1, forward strand.
TTTGGAAAATATTTTGGATAATTTAAATTAGTTAAATTCTTGATTTTATATAGATGAACTAAAGCTATAACAACAATTAATGTTAAAATAATTGTTGTGTATTTTTTCATTTTTAGTTAATTGAATTAGCTAATAAAGTTGATAGTTTTACTGCATTTTTACCAGGAGACAATATTTCACTTAAATTGAAATCTATTTTATTAAAAAATTCATCGAAATTTAACACTATTTTATTTTTGCTACCTAAATTCAGTTTAATCAACTGAAGCGTATTGTGTGGCTTCATAAATCCGCCAATATGGTATGAAAATTCATTAAACCCTTTATAAACCCCTTCTAATTTAAAGTTTATGTAGCCACTATTCCATGTCCAGTACATTCCATTGACAGGATCTAAATCTCCACTTTTAGCTCCAGATTTATTTGTTTCTGTATCAACTCCTAAATTAAATATTATTTCATCAACCCTTAGACTATTAGGTATTAGTATTTTTAGTGATTTTTCATTTTCAATATCAATTAAAATATGTTTTTTGTGATACTCTAAAACTTCTTTATCTTTTAAATAAAACTTAAGATTAGAAATGTAAAATTTTAGCTTATTGATTTTAAAAATATTTGTATTAATATTTTCATAGGAATTATTAAGAGTTATGTTTTTGTTGTTAATATGTAACTCTAGAACTAGTTCTTTTTTATCGTTGTCTATTAAATTGGAGCTTAATAGTACTAATGGAAAGAGAAATTTGTAAAATACTATCATTCATTAATAGTTTGCATTTCAACTAAGTTATGATATAGCCCTCTTAGTTTCATTAAATCTTTATGATTACCTTTTTCCATTATGGACCCTTTATTAAGAACAATAATATAATCGGCGTTTTTGATAGTCGAAAGTCTATGAGCTATAACAATTGATGTCCTGTTTTTCATCATCTTCTCTAAAGCATCTTGAACAAGTTTTTCACTTTCAGTATCTAAAGCAGATGTAGCTTCATCTAAAACCATAATGGGAGGGTTTTTTAATACTGCCCTAGCAATACTGATTCTTTGTTTTTGCCCACCTGACAACTTGTTTCCTGAATCTCCAACATTATGGTATATACCTTGTTCTAAGTCTTTAACAAACTCCCATGCATTTGCGATTTTTAAAGCACTAATAACTTCTTCGTCTGTAGCATTATTTTTCGCTATAATTAAATTATTTTTAATAGTGTCATTGAACAATATTGAGTCTTGAGTTACTAAGCCTATTAGATTTCTTAGACTTTTTTTTGTAACATCTTTAATATTTATATTGTCAATAGAAATCTCACCTAGATTAATGTCATAGAATCTATTTACTAAGTTAGCAATAGTAGACTTACCACTTCCAGATTGACCAACTAAAGCTAGTGTTTTGCCTTTTTCTAATTCAAAACTAAATTCTTTAATTACTTTATCAGTCTTGTAGCTAAAACTTATATTATTAAATTGTATCGATTTGTCAAATTGTGAAATAACCTTACTGTCTTTAGGGTCACTTACAATTGATTTATTCTCTAAAACCTGAATTACTCTTTCTGCAGCTGCATTACCTTTTCTAACTTTATAACTTGCTTTACTAATTGCTTTAAATGGAGTTAAGATATTATAGGCTAATCCTAAAAAAACCATAAATGAACTCGGGTCTAATGTTTTGTCCTCCAAAACCATCTGACCACCATACCAAAGTAAAACAGTTATTGAACAAATACCTAAAAACTCACTAATTGGCCCAGCAAGATTTGTTCTATTTAGTAAGTTATTTGAGTAATTATAATATTTTTTTGTTGAGTTATTAAACTTCTTTTTAAATAAGTTTTCAGAAGTAAAACTTTTTATGATTTTCAAACCATTTAAAGTTTCATCAACAAGAGATAAAAATATCCCTTGTTCTTTTTGAACTTTATTTGATTTTTTCTTTAAGGATTTACCAATAAATGATATAATTAGTCCAGAAATAGGAATAAATATAAATACAAAAATCGCAAGTTTACTATTGATAAGGAGCATCGATATCAAAGTAAAAATTATCATTAAAGGCTCTTTTACAATTAATTCTAATATTCCTAAAAAAGATACTTGAAGTTCAATAACATCAGATGATATTCTTGATAAGATATCTCCTTTTCTTTTTTCTGAGTAATAAGAAACTGAAAGCTCTGTAATCTTATTATATAAATCATTCCTAACATCTTTAATAACTCCATTTCTGAGATATGTAATAAAAAACAAAGACAAATAATTAAATATATTTTTTAATAAAAATGTAATCACAATAATTAATATCATAAAAATTAAGACATCATTACTGCCTTCACTTTTTTTCATTGTAACATAGAAATTTAGATAATCTTCACCAAAGGATACTAAATCTGCAAATCCACTCCATACAGGAGCTTCTTGTAAAGTTTTTGTTTGATTAAACAACACCTTTAGCATTGGGAATAAAGATATCATGGATAATGTACCAAAAAAAGCATAAAAAATATTAGATATAATATTTAGTATAGCAAAATGCTTATATGGTATTGCATATTTTAGTATTTTTTTAAAATATTCCATTAATTTATCTTGAGATCTGAAATTATTCGATTAATCTTTAAATTTAGTTTGTGTTCATAATCAACATAATTCTCTTTCTTAATTACCTTTTCATTAACACTAATATAGAACTTAATTTTTGGTTCGGTTCCACTAGGTCTTAATGCAACTTTTGTACCATCGGCAGTTGTGAAAATTAAAACATTTGATTGTGGTAATAATATCTTTGTTTTTAAATTATTAGTGGTGCTGATAGATTTAGAAGTTAAGTAGTCATCTATTTTAATAATTTGCGACTTATCAATTTCATTGGGAGAATTATTTCTGAAACTCTCCATGATACTATTTATTTCTTTATTACCGTTAATTCCTTTTTTTGTCAATGAAACTAGTTTTTCTTTAAAAATTCCGTGTTTCATATGTATATCTTGCAGTTTTGAGTAGATGCTGTCTCCTTTGCTTTTTAATTGAGCTGCGATTTCACAAGCTAGTAGAGTGGAGGTGATTGCATCTTTATCTCTTACAAAGTCACCAACCATAAAACCAAAACTTTCTTCTCCACCGCCGATAAAATCTAACTCTGGATGATCTTTAATCATTTTAGCTATCCATTTAAAGCCTGTTAGTCCTAATTTACATTCAATATTATAATAGTTTGATATTTTATTAATTAATGGAGTAGATACTATTGTAGAACCTATAAATTGATTGCCATTTAATTTATTTTCGTTTTTCCATTTCTCACACAAGTACTCTATTAGTATGGCCATAACTTCATTACCATTTAATAGCACCAGTTCATTGTTTTTATCTCGGACTGCTATCCCTAGTCTATCACCATCTGGATCTGTACCTATGATAATATCTGCTTTATGCTTGTATCCTAGCTTAAGCGCCATAGCTAAAGCTTCAGTTTCCTCAGGATTTGGAGATGTTACAGTCGGAAAATCTCCATCAGGAACCCTTTGTTCCTCTACAATAAATACATTATTAAATCCGGCTTTTTGTAAGACATCTGGCATTAAAGTTATTGATGTTCCATGTAATGAAGTAAAAACTATATTTAGTTTATTTTTTATATCATTATTGTCAGATAACTTAGCAGTTTGAATACTATTTTTAATAAATGCATCATCAACTTCTTTATCGATGTATTTTATTAAATCAGTATTTGATTTGAAATTTATTTCCCTGTAATTCAGTTTGTTAATTTCCTCTATTATATTTTTATCCTCAGGCGGTACAATTTGACCTCCATCCTCCCAATAGACTTTATATCCATTATATTCAGGAGGATTATGAGAAGCTGTTAAAACAATTCCACATTTACAGTTTAAATATTTTAATGCAAAAGATAATTCAGGAGTTGGTCTTAAATCACTAAATAAATATACTTTAATGTTATTAGCAGAAAAAACATCCGCAACAACTTTAGCTAATTTTTTACTGTTATGCCTACAATCATAAGCAATAACTACTGAAATATTTTTTTTAAATATTTTGGTTAAGTAATTGCTAATCCCTTGAGTATTTTTACCTAATGTATATTTATTTATCCTGTTAGTACCAGGTCCCATTAAGCCTCTCATACCTCCAGTTCCAAACTCTAAGTTTTTATAAAAACTATCCTCTAGTTGATCTTCATTCTCAATTAAGGATTTAGTTGCTTTTATAGTGGCTTGATCAAAGGGTGGTTCTAGCCATTCTTGAAATATTTCTTTATAATTCATTATTTACAGAGTGTTTTTTAACAAAACTAGTTAACTGAGAGTATTTAAATGTAAAAATGTTGTTAAAACTAATTTTGAATAGTAGTATCGATATTGTAGTGTTTTTTACTTTGATTATTTCTAGTCATCATTTCGCCTAAAAAACCAGCAACAAAAAACTGACTTCCAAGAATCATTGTTGTTAAGCTTATGAAAAATTCTGGTCTTTCAGTTATTAATCTACCGCTAGGGTTGAAATATACTTTATCGATTCCTAAGTATGCTGCAAATGCAAACCCTATCATCAACATTAAAGCCCCTATGGTTCCAAAAAAGTGCATTGGTCTCTTGCCAAATCTTGACAAAAACCATATTGTCACAAGATCTAAAAAACCGTGAGTAAATCTATTCATACCGAATTTTGTTTGACCATATTTTCTAGGTCTATGTTTAATAATTTTTTCTTCAATTTTAGTATACCCTTCATTGCTAGCTAGTATGGGTATATATCTGTGCATTTCTCCATATACATTGATGTTTTTTACGACCTCATTTTTATAAGCCTTTAAACCGCAATTAAAATCGTTTAATTTTATACCAGATGTTAGTCTAGCACAAAGATTAAAAATTTTAGATGGTAGATTCTTTGTTAATACGGGATCGAATCTTTTTTTCTTCCAGCCAGAAACTATATCAAGATTTTTTTCTGTAATTAAATTATACATCTCTGGAATTTCTTCAGGATCATCTTGTAAATCCGCATCCATAGTAAAAACTATTTTTCCCATTGCAATATTAAATCCAGCGTGAAGGGCTTGCGATTTCCCATAGTTTTTTAAAAATTTTATCGCTTTGAATGATTTGTTATTAAGACAGATGCTTTTAATTATATGCCACGAATTATCATTACTACCATCATCAATATATATAGCTTCATATTTAAATGAACTTTTTTTCATAACTGAATCTATCTTATGACTTAGTTCTTTTAAAGATTCACTTTCATTCAATAATGGAATTATAATAGATATGTCCATTAAGCTTCTGTTTTATCTCTTTTAAGTATTAATGAAGTTACAAGACCTATGAGCGAAAAGAAGATAAGATTTCCAACATATTGCATAGCTATAGTTGATAAAGAGAAATTACTCTTTTTTGAGGCTTCGTCCATACTTAATGCTATCAGATCACTTGACATTCCGAAACCTTCAAGCATTTCTTTTGTCATTATGAGCATTTCTTCATCTAAAACTTTAGCAGCATCAGGATCTACGATTACAAACACTAAAATTGTGGTTAAATTACCTAACAGATATCCTACTGCAATAGCTATAAAATAAGATGTGAAGGCTTGTTTAAAAGAAGCTCCATTATTGATTTTTCTAGATTGAATTGTAGAGTAAATCCCTGCAGCAACGATAATTATAAAAAAACCAACTCCAAACATTGGGTTTAGAAATAATTTAAAATCTATAGCATAGGCCAATATTGTTGATAATGCTAGTACACCACCTAATTTATAACCAATATCTACTGAAATATTTTTCATCTTAGTTTCCATATTTTTAATTTATTATTAAAAACAAATATAACAAAAGCAATTTCTTCTGTAAATAAACTTAACATTATATTGCTATATATTAAAAAAATATTTAGATTTGCACCTCAAAATTTAAAACATTTAACGATGAAAAAAGACACTCATCCTAAGGATTATAGATTAGTAGCTTTTAAAGATATGTCAAACAGCGATGTATTTTTAACAAAATCAACTGCTAATACAAGTGAAACAATTGAACATGAAGGTGTTGAGTACCCATTAGTTAAAATGGAAATTTCAAGAACTTCTCATCCATACTACACCGGTAAATCTAAACTTGTAGATACAGCTGGTAGAATCGATAAATTTAAGACTAAATACTCTAAATTTAAGAAGTAAACATATTTAAAATATTTATTTTATTAAAGTCTTTCATCTTTTTGAAAGGCTTTTTTTTATTTTTACATAAAATGTAACCCATGAATTATATATTATTTGATGGACCTAGTAGAAATAATTTACTTCCACTAACCTATACAAGACCCGTTGCAGAGATTAGGGTAGGGGTACTAACTATTCGAGAAAAATGGGAGACTTTTTTGCATTCAACTATTACTACAATTACAGAAGACTATCTTTCTGATAAGTTCCCAATGGTAGAGTTTGATGAAAATATTTTTATTAACGCTTCTTTTTTGCCAAACCTAGAACTTGTTAAGTTAATATCTAACTTAAAACCTAATCAGTCAATTAATTCAGGTGATAATTTAATTGCTTTTTATTCAAATCAAAGCCAAGAAGAAATTGACTTAGACACTTTTAAGAAAATAAATTTCACAACTCCGTTATTGCAAATAACTTGTTTGACTGATATATTTAAAATTAATTCCTTGGCTATTAAAGCTGATTATGATTTGATTACTAATAACAGGGTTTCATCAAAAATATCAAATACTAATAATTTAATTCATCCTGAAAATATTTTTATAGAAGATGGTGTTAGTATGGAGTTTGTTACTTTAAATGCAACTGATGGACCAATTTATATAGCTAAAGACTGCGAGATTATGGAAGGTTCATTAATTAGAGGCCCCTTTGCATTATGTGAAAACTCAATATTAAAGCTTGGATCTAAGATTTATGGAGGTACAACTATTGGTCCTTATTGTAAAATAGGAGGTGAAGTTACTAATTCTGTTGTTTTTGGTTATAGCAATAAAGGGCATGATGGTTATTTGGGTAATTCTTTGATTGGAGAGTGGTGTAACTTAGGAGCTGACACAAACACTTCTAATTTAAAAAACAATTATGCAGATGTTAAGATATGGAATTATGAAGAGGATAAATTTCTAACAACAGGAGAACAGTTTTGTGGACTTATAATGGGAGATCATAGTAAGAGTGCTATAAACACAATGTTTAATACTGGAACTATAGTAGGCGTTTGTTCTAATATTTTTGGTTCTGGCTTTCCAAGAAATTTTGTACCAAGTTTTTCTTGGGGTGGAAATAAGGGTTTTACTGAATATAATATTGATAAAGTTTTTGAGGTTAATACAAAAGTTATGAAGAGAAAAAAATGTATTTTTTCTGAAAAAGATAAAGCAATTTACACACACCTAAAGACTATTACTAGTCCTTACCGATCTAATTTTTAGTAACCCTTCTTAAATCTAAAATATTTATTGGGTTAACTCCTAAGCCTTTTACATTTTTATGAGTAAACCTAATTACTTCGTCATAGTACAATGGTACAATAACGGATTCTTCCATTATAATTGAATCCATTTTTCTATATAAAGATTCTTTTGTTTGTTGATTTTTTTCACTCAATGATGATTCATATAATTTATCATAAATTTTATTTGAAAAATGAGTATAATTTGGGCCAGATGGTGCTAAATTTTTAGAATAATATAGGGATAAGTAATTTTGTGCATCTGGATAATCTGCAACCCAGCTAGCTCTGAAAAAATCTAATTTGCCATTAGCTTTGGCTTCCTTTAAGGACGAGGCGGGTATTACATCGACAATAATATTAACTCCTATTTTTTCAATTTCTTTTTGAATAAATTCACAAAAAACTAAATAATTACTTGTGGTTGTAAGTTTTATTGTTGGGTTTTTATCACCAGACTCACTTATGTATTGATTAACTAATTCCCTTGCTAACTCTTGGTTGTACTTATAATAAACTTCAGTAGAGTAACCAGGCAATCCATTTGGTATAAAACCAGTATTTGCATTTACACCTATCCCATTTCTTAGGAATTTTATCATTTTATTTCTGTCAAAGCCTAAATTAATTGCTTGTCTAATTAACTTAGATGTAGCAATTGGATTTGAAGATTTGTTGTAAAACCCTAAATATTCTGTATTTAGATATGGTGCTCTAATAATATTGATTTTGTCTGAATATTTATCAGATAATTTTCCTACTCTATCTAAAAGCTCATCTTTGTAGGATTCATCTAAGCCTGAAATAAAATCTAAGTTTGATTGTATGAATTCTAAGAACTCACTTTGTTTCTCAGGGATAAATGTTACTGAAACTGCTTCTAGATATGGTAAAGCACTTCCACTTTCGTCTTTTTCAAAATAACTTTCATTTTTTCTAAGCACTAATTTTATATTCTCTTCCCATCTTTTAAATTTAAATGGTCCAGTTCCTATTGGATTTCTTCTAAAGTCATTACCATAGTGCTCAACAATTTCCTTAGGCACAACCGAGCAATATTTCATTGAAAGGATTCCTAAAAAGGCATTAAAGGGCTCTATTAGCCTAATTTCAAAAACACTGTCATTTACTGCTTTATAATCTTCAACTTTCTCTAATACCCATGCTCCCGGAGAGGCTAATTTCTCGTCTAGAATTCTGTCAAAGCTATATGAGAAATCTTTGGCAATAACTTTTCTGTTATCTAATAACTCATGATCATGAAATTTAATATTAGTATTTAAATTAAATGTATAAACTTTTCCGCTATTAGAAATATTCCAGTTTTTTGCTATTGAAGGAATAATATTTAAGTTCTTGTCCATTTCAACAAGCCCATTGAATAATTGATTTACTACCCATATATCGGAATTATCTTTTGCGAAAGCTGGATCTAAAGAGCTGATGTTTTTATGCTCATTATATCGAAAAACTAAGTGATCATTATCATCATAAGTATTAACACTACACGTATTTAGTATTAACAACACTATTATTGATAATATTAATTCAATTTTAATCATATAATTTTAATTTGTGAATCCACAACTTTGTAAAAAGTAATAAATCATTCGACAAAAATCTTAATTAATGGTATGCATTAGTTAAATTAAAGTCTATAGATTTTTTAGATAATATACGATTGAGTAAAAACTCTAGAGTTTGTTTAAATTCTAATCCCAACAGGTAACATTTTTTTGTATTTCCTATTCTTTCTAATGAATTTAGCAATTGTTGGTGCTGTTGGTACAACACTAATTTCCCTGTCTCTAATGTCTTCAAGAACTAGAACAAGAAACTCTTCCGTAAAACTATCGTCACTAACAGATTCAGGAATTATAAGCTTCGTTAAAAAAATTTTTCTATCTTGGAGAGAGTATTCAATTATAGCTAAATCATCACTTACCTGTAACTCATATTGTCTCAAAAAAGTATTGTCAATTAATGCCATTCAACATGATTTTATTAGTAAATATTATGAGGATTTATTTATCAAAATTACAAAAAAATATTCGATATTAGAATTTAATAAATAATAAACTATTGAAAACTAAACATATATACCTAATGCCAGGGATGTCGGCTAATCCTCTAATTTTTGAAATGATTAAATTTCCTAAAGATATTTATGAAGTTCATTTAATGAAGTGGATTCCCCCCATTCTAAATGAAAGTATTGAGTCTTATGCAACTAGACTATCAACAGGTATTATTCACCATAAACCAGTCTTAATAGGAGTTTCTTTTGGAGGTTTAATAGTTCAAGAAATAAGTAAATTATTAGAAGTTGATAAATTGATTATAATATCAAGTGTTAAATCCAACAGAGAACTTCCACTTTATATGAAGTCAGCTAAGTTTTTAAAATTATATAATTACTTCCCCCTCAAGCTATTTGATGAAATTTTTAATATATCTAAATTTTTAAAAATCAATAAAATCTATAAAAAAATAGATTTAGCGGACAAATATTTATCAGTTAGAGATGAGAATTATTTAAAGTGGGCTATACGTGAAATTTTAAATTGGAAGCAAAAAGAACCATTAGATGGAGTAATTCATTTACATGGAGATAAGGATCTAACGTTTCCTATTAGTTTAATAAAAAATTGTATAACAATTCATGGAGGTACCCATGCTTTAATTTTAACTAAATACCGATGGTTGAATAAAAACTTAATTCAGATTATAGAAAGTGAATAAGTATTGTTTTAATAAACTTACCTTCTTTGCCCTTTTTGCCCTCCGAAATGTTGATTAGGCATTTGACCTTTTTTCATCTGAGCTTTCATCATTTTTACTTGATCTGCTAACATGTTTCTCTTGTCAAGTTTTTGAGCTTCACTTAACAATTTTTGAGCTTCAATTTTCCTTCTTTTACTAAATGCTATTCCTGCTAGATTTAATTTAGCCATAGCTAAATCGTGATCCATACTTAATCCAAAACTTATTGCTTTTTTAAAGAATTTTTCTGCTTCGTTCATATTGGTTTGTGAAACCATTATACCTTTTATATAATTGTAATAGCCTTGTTGTTTTATTGTTAACGATGATCTTGGGTTTTTAATTTTACCCAGCCATTTATTGGCTCCTTCAAAATTTTGTTTTCTTAATTGAAAAAACGCTAATAATATCATTTCATTTTTAAAGTAAAGAAATATAAATATAGTGGCTAGTAGGATCCACATAATTCCAGCTCCGATATAACCTTCAGTAAATTCGTAAACAGAATAAGATAATATTCCGATAGCTAAAATGATTTTAATATTTTTATTAAACATTGGTTCTTTTTTTAAGATATACAAAGTTAAGAAAAACAATTAATAATTTTTTTAAATTTTAGATTTGTCAAAGTAAAAACTCTTTGTATATTTGC
>CAJVXR010000026.1 GCA_913009535.1 uncultured Flavobacteriales bacterium
ACGGAGATATGGGAGAAGACAACACAAAACATCTTGTATTTAACAAAGAAGATGCAGCAGAAGGAGAATGGATCGAATCTGGAGCGCATTTAATGTTGTTTCCAAAAAACCCTGCTTCATTAGATGGTCAGACTACTGATTTTAACACTGGAGCTCCTTATGTAATGTTTAAAGGAACTGGGTATGATCATTTAATGATTCCTGTTGAAGGTTATTATGATTATCAAGAACCTAAGTAGAACAATTTATTAATAATTCTCTAAAAAAAACCTACAATTTTATTGTGGGTTTTTTTATTTCTCAAATGTTAAATAGAATATTATGTAATTAAACATGTTCGTATATTTATTTTAAGATAATCTTAGACGTTTATTATTTGATTAAAATCATTAATATCAGTTGCACCTTCAGTATTAAATAACAGAATATTTGATTTTGAGTTTAAATTAATGTGCTCTCTTAATTTATTAAGATCTGGATCAGAAATACATCTTACTAATCCAGCCAATCCGGCTGCTCCAGATTCACCTGAAACTACTCTAAAATCATTTCCTTTAGGGTAATAATACTTTCTTATGGCATCTATGGCATCAGTATCACTAATTAAAATAACAGCATCACATCCATTTTTAATAATTTCCCAAGCATTTTTAGATGGTATACCACAGTTTAAACCAGCCATTATAGTAGAATAGCTACCTTTTGGTGAAGACCTAGAACCTAATTTAAAAGATTCAAAAACACCAGCTGATTCTACAGGCTCTACTAAAACAATTTTAGGAGTTTTACCTGTGTAATTATTAAGAAAATACCAAATACAAGATGCTGCCCAACTACCAACACCACATTGTAAGAATATTATATCAATTTCACTATTATATATTGATTGAAGTTGATTTTCTATCTCAATGAAGTGAGTTAAATAACCAGACATTATTAAAGATGGTATTTCCTCATAATTATCCCAAGAAGTATCTTGAACTAATGTCCAGCCATGTTTTTGACTCATTTCTTTAGCATAGTCACAAGTCTTTTCATAGTTCATTTGTAACTTATAAACTTCAGCTCCTTCATTAATTATAGCATCAATTCTTAAATCTGTAGTGTTTTCAGGAACATAAACAACACACTTTTTATTTTGGTTATTTGCAGACCATGCTAATGCTCTGCCATGATTTCCGTCTGTAGCAGTACAAAAAACAGAAATATTAGATTCATTATTTAAAATATGATTAATAGCATAAGATGCTCCAAGAACTTTGAATGCGTTTAATCCAAATCTTTCACTTTCATCCTTAACAAATAAATTTTTAACATTTAAATCATTAGAAAGTGATTTTAAACTTACAAGGGGTGAACAGTTATATCCCTTTAAACTTTTATGAAAATCAAACGACTTACTATTTGCTAGGATTTTTGATGTAACAGTAGAGGTTGTTTTTCTGCTAGGATGATTTAAAACAAAGCTTTTTGGAATAAGAAAATTATTACTCATTTATAAACTAATCGTTAGATGTTTTATGATGGTCTGACACAAAATAAATATTAAAAGTCGATTTAAAAAATAATAAAAGTAATTTTATTTTATGAGGAATTTAATTCAACTGAATAATTTTTTAGAACGTGTTACTTTTTTTTGAATTTCAGTTATAACACTAATGCGGTTAAATTATTGATTATTTATTTATTTAATTAAAATGTTATTTATTAAGCAATTATTACTGCAGTATTTATATATAATTTGCAAATAATTTAAAGAATAATATAAATACTACAAACTATTAAGCTAAAAAAACAATTAATCATTAAGGTTTAAAAGTAAGTTTGATTGCTTATAATAAATTATACTTAAATGAAAAAAATCAGTCTACTTTTACTATTCATTAGCTTAAATTCTTTCTCTCAATATAATTCAGATGGCTTTTTTAATAAGCAAAAAATTGATAGTCTATTTAATGTCTTAGATATTAATAATGAATATATGGGGACTATATCTGTTTTTAAAGATAAAAAAGAAATCTATTCAAGAAGTATTGGTTATTCAGATATTAATAATAATATATTATCTAATGAGAGTACTAGATATAGAATTGGCTCGATATCTAAAATATTTACAGCTGTATTAATAATGCAATTAGTAGAAGAGAAAAAACTAAATTTAAATGACAAGCTATCACAATATTTTCCAGAAATAAAGTTATCTAACGAGATAACCATAGAACAATTACTAACTCACAGAAGTGGTATATATAATTATACAGACATAAAAGATTATGAATCTTGGATGGAAAAGCCTTTAAGTCAAAAAGAATTAATTTCTAAAATAAATAAGAATAAAAGAAGATTCAAACCTAACAAAAAATTTGAATATTCAAATTCTAATTATTTTCTATTATCTCTAATTATTGAACAAATTGAAAATGGTCGTTTTAATAATATACTTGAAAAAAAAATACTCATTCCATATAATTTGAATCAAACATACTGCTGCACTAATGAAGAAAACAATAATATAGCTAAATCCTATTATAATATAAATAATAAATGGAAAGAAGCTACTAATACAGATTTAAGAACAGCAGCTGGAGCCGGTGGAGTAATATCTACAGCTAAAGAAATTAATAAATTTTTTAATCTTTTATTTAACAATAAGATAATCAACAAAGAATCTTTAGACTTAATGACTTATAATTTAAAAACTTCCAATTATGGTTTTGGTATTTTTGAATATGATTTTTTTAGTAGTTCTGGATATGGACACAATGGAAGAATAGATGGGTTTATTTCAACAGCGTGTTACTTTTTAGAGGAAGAAATTTCTGTTACATACCTAAATAATGGCTTTAGACCAGACATAAATAGAATATTAATTAAAGTTTTAGGGGAAGCATTTAAAACTGATTATACTGATAAAAAAAAGTATTTAGATTTTGATATTACTAAACAAAATTTAATAGAAATTCAAGGAGTCTACAAAAAGTCGAAAAAAAAGAATTTTAAAGTGAAAATTAAAGATAATATATTAGTTGCTTCTATAGATGAAGGTCCTATCCAATTAGATTTCGCTCTTTCTCCCATCACAAAAAATAGATTTAAATCTGATATCTTAGGGATAGAATTAGAATTTTATCGGAAGGAAAAATTAGTTATTATTCACCAAGGAGATGAAGAAATAAAATACAAAAAGAAGTAAATAAATTTAGGGATTTAAGTCATTTGCAAGAGATTTTAAACTGGTCAAAGTTGAACAATTATAGTTTTTTTAGCTTTCATGAAAGTTCATTGATCTACTATTCGATAAATATTCAAAATGTTAGATTAGAGATTATCTTGTTGTTTTGATAATTTAAAATGAAGTATTGCAAGGCTTTACTTATTTAATTTAAAATATGAAATCATATTTTCTCAACTAGAAAGTTTTTAATTACATCAAAACTTAATGTTACAGATTTGTAGCCTTCATAATTAACTATCACACTATTGTCAAAAGATTCAATATCTTTAATATAAAGCTCAGTACCTAAACGAATGTTTTTATTATTTAGATAAACTAAAAGTTCTTTAGAGCTATTCTCTAAGGCGCAAAGTCTAACATTATTACCAACTTCTATTTTTGAAAAATTTATATAAATCTCTTCATATATTTCACCAGATTTGTTAGGAATTGGAGATCCATGCGGATCAACTTTAGGAAAACCTAACAACTCATTCATTCTATCAAACAATTTCTCTGATTTTAAATGCTCCATATCTTCTGCAATATCATGTACTTCTTCCCATCCAAAACCCATTATCTTAGAAAGAAAAATTTCTGAAAGCCTATGCTTTCTAACGATTAAAGATGCTTCCTTTTCCCCTTTATCCGTAAGTAATATTGGTTTATACTTTTCATAACTAACCCAACCAATAAGTGTTAGTTTTTTAATCATATTATTAGCAGTAGGTTTACTAACATTCATTAAATCACTTAATTCAGTTAAGGAAATTTCTTTATTTTTTTTAGATAAAAAATAGATTGACTTTAAGTAATTCTCTTTCGTTTGACTGTTCATTAAATTTAATCTTACTACTAATATATAAAATTATATTAATCTATTTGTTAGATTAGTCTAACTTATATATATTTACAGTCTAACAATGAAGTTTTAAAATGCAGAAATATATTTTATTAGTAATTATAAATTTAGCTGTAAATTCTTTCGCTCAAGAATTACAAATAGAAGGAACTATAACTCATAATAAAATTCCTCAATCATTTGTAAATATATACATGATAGAGAACTCAAAGGGAACAGTAACAAATGACAAAGGTTATTACATTTTGGATGGAATAAAAGCTGGTAATTATACTGTAAATGTCTCCGGGTTAGGGTTTAAAACAAAAAATATAATAGTAAATACTACTAATGGTTCAATAAAATTAGATATTAATCTAGATGTTGATGATAGTTATTTAGATGAAATAGTAATATCAGGGACATTAAAAGCAGTAAGTAAATTAAAAAGCGCCGTTCCAATTGAAGTCTATTCTAAAACATTTTTCAAAAAGAACCCTACTCCTTCTATATTTGAAGCATTACAAAACATAAATGGAGTTAGACCTCAACTAAATTGTAATGTTTGCAACACTGGAGATATACACATTAACGGATTAGAAGGCCCATATACATTTGTTTTAATTGATGGCATGCCAATAGTTAGTGGACTATCAACCGTTTATGGATTAACTGGAATTCCTAAATCTTTAATTGAGAGAGTTGAAATTGTGAAGGGTCCTGCCTCAACTTTGTATGGATCAGAAGCTGTAGGTGGAGTAATAAATTTAATTACTAAAAGTGCTTATAACGCTCCTTTATATTCAATTGATACTTTTTCAACCTCATGGGGTGAATTAAATGCAGATTTCAGCAATAAGTTTAATATAGGAGAAAATGCAACTAGTCTTCTTGGTGTTAATTATTTTTCCTATCAAAACCCAATTGATAATAATAAAGATAATTTTACAGATCTTACTTTACAGCACAGAGTTTCAATTTTTAATAAAATAGACTTTAAAAGAAAAAGTGATAAAAAATTAACCTTAGCTGGTCGTTATTTTTACGAAGACAGATGGGGTGGTGAAATGGGTTTTTCAAATACGTTCAGAGGGGGAAATGAAGTTTATGGAGAAAGTATATTTACTTCAAGATGGGAGGCCTTTGGAACCTATGAATTACCAGTTGATGAAAATATTATTTTTCAGTTTAGTAGTAATGGTCATAATCAAAATTCGTTTTACGGTACTACTTCATTTCAAGCCAAACAATATATTGGTTTCGGTCAACTAAGCTGGAATAAGATTCTAAATACAAAACATGATCTGTTAATGGG
Source organism: uncultured Flavobacteriales bacterium (assembly GCA_913009535.1). Next base: position 5,371 of record CAJVXR010000026.1, read on the forward strand.
TATTGCATATAGGTATAGTTTTTATGACGATGATACTTTTGCGACTTTTGATTCTGACGGGATTACTAATAATGAATCAATAACACATTTACCAGGCTTTTTCATCCAAGACGAAATAAGTATAAATTCAATGAATAAATTATTATTAGGTGTGAGGTATGATTATAATAGTATTCATGGTAGTATTATATCTCCACGTATAAACTATAAATGGAATAACTCTAATTATAGGGACATAATAAGATTAAGTATAGGTAATGGGTTTAGAGTAGCTAATGTCTTCACTGAAGATCACGCAGCGCTTACAGGAGCTAGAGAGGTAGAATTCAATGGGGATTTAAAACCTGAAAAATCATGGAATATTAATTTAAACTACGTAAAGAAAATTAACACAAGTAATATGTTAATGAATATTGATACAAGTATATTCTATACATATTTTAATAATAGAATATTACCCGATTATGAATCTGACCCAAATAAAATAATTTATTCAAATCTTGACGGACATGCAGTATCTAAAGGGGTGTCAACAAATATCGATATTGTATTTTCAAATGCCTTAAAAGCATTACTAGGTGCTACCTTGATGGATGTGAGCGTAACAGACTCAGGAATAACTAGACAACAAATTTTAACGGAGAAATTTAGTGGTGTTTGGAGTATTTCTTACAACTTATTGGATTTAGGCATTTTAATTGACTATACTGGAAATGTGTATGGACCAATGCGATTACCATTATTAAGTGATACAGACCCTAGGCCAGAATTCTCACCTTGGCATAGTATTCAAAATATTCAATTAACAAAAAAACTAAGTAATTCATGGGAGATTTATGGTGGAGTGAAAAATATTTTAAACTTCACCCCTAGTGATGATAGTATTGCTAGATCATTTGACCCTTTTGATGAGAATGTTAGCTATGATGATAATGGAGGTATTTTAGCCACAAATGATAATCCATATGCATTATCCTTTGACCCCAGTTATGTATATACATCAAATCAAGGTATTAGAGGGTTCTTAGGCTTTAGACATACAATATTTTAGAACTAAAAAACGATTTGTTATTTTAACTTTAACTAACTCCTGTTACGTCTTCTGGGATATCCCTTATTAGGGTTTCTAGGCTTATGTTTTGTTCTTGTTCTTTGGTTATTTTCTACTGGAACAAAATTTGGATCAGGTTCAAAGCCCTCAACCGTACTAATTTGTATTCTACTACCAATAAGCTTTTCAATATCTCTTAAATATATATTTTCATCTCCACTAACTAATGATAAAGCTTCACCCTTAGCTCCTGCCCTACCTGTTCTTCCAATTCTATGAACATAATCTTCAGGAATATTCGGGAGTTCAAAATTGATAACATGTGGCAAAAGTGGAATGTCTAATCCTCTTGCTGCAATATCAGTGGCAACTAAAACCTCAACTGTACCATTTTTAAAACCAAATAATGCTTTAGTTCTGGCACTTTGACTTTTATTTCCATGAATAGCTGCAGCTTGAATATCAGATTTAATCATTTTCTTACAAAGATTATTAGCTCCATGCTTAGTTCTTGTGAAAACTAAAACTTGTGACCATCCTCCTTCTTTAATTAACTTTATGATTAACTCAGGTTTTTTATTCTTGTCTACTTTATATGCTTTTTGAACAATAGCCTCGACGGTTGTATTCTGTGGAGAAGTTTCAACTGTTTCTGGATTATTTAATATATCTCTTGCTAGAAATTTGATTTCTTTAGAAAAGGTTGCTGAAAACAATAAGTTTTGTCTTCTACTTGGAATTAGACTCATTATCTTATCTATATCTCTTTTAAAACCCATATCTAGCATTCTGTCTGCTTCATCTAAAACTAAGATTTCTACGTTATCTAAAAATAAAAATCTTTGGTTTACTAAATCAAGTAATCTTCCTGGTGTTGCTATCAGTATATCAACTCCTTGACGTAAAGTTGCAACTTGAGGTCTTTGATTTACTCCTCCAAAAATAACAGTTGAACGTAAATTAATATGCTTGCTGTACTCTAATACATTATCATAAATTTGAGCAGCAAGCTCTCTAGTAGGAGTTAATATTAATGCTCTAATATTTCTTTTTCCTTTTGGTTCATTTTCAGACAACTTTTGTAATAAAGGAAGTGTGAATCCAGCAGTTTTTCCTGTCCCTGTTTGAGCAGACGCTAAAATATCTCTTCCCTTTAATATTAAAGGAATTGCTTTTTCTTGAATTGGAGATGGTACTTCATAACCCTTTTCTTTAACCGCCTTTAGTAAAGATGGCATTAATCCTAAATCGTCAAAATTCATATGTGTTTATTTTTAAACCTCTGCAAAGATACAATATCATATCTGGTATTGATAAATAATGCCAATTAATAGATTGTATCAAAATAAAAATATACTATTCTATTTAAATAAATCGAGATTAAAAATCAAAATGATCAATAAGTTTTGATTACTTTTAATTGGTAAATAAAAATCAATACTTATTAATTGGAAGGATTTGTAGAATGGGGTTATTTAGGCTTGTTTATAGCTAGTTTTTTAGGAGCTACAATAATACCTTTTAGTTCAGAGGTTGTTTTTAGTCTCTTAATTATAAATGGTTACGATATAAAAGTAAGTCTTTTCGTCGCTACTATTGGAAATTGGCTAGGTGGACTAAGCAGTTATTTTCTAGGTAGATTAGGAAAATGGGAGACTTTAGAAAAGTATTTTAAACTAAAAAAAGAAAAGATCTATAAGTTTAAAACTAAGATCGACAAATGGGGTAGTTTATTGGCTTTCTTTTGCTGGCTTCCTATAATTGGTGATCCAATTGCAGTTAGCTTGGGGTTTTTTAGAACTAATTACATATTAGTAGCAGTCTGGATGTTTATAGGTAAAATACTAAGATATTTAATCTGGGCTCTTATTACTTACTGGGGTGCTTCTATAGTGTAAATTATAGATTTAGAGAACTAAATAATTCTTCTGAGGATAAGATTGTAGCAAATTCTTCATTCAAATTAGCTAAGGAAATATTGTAAATAACTTCACAGTCAATCATCTTTCCATCTAATCCAATTGTATTGTAAGCAGCCGTAGCATCAGAAATTAGATAAGTATCATATCCTAAGTTACCAGACATTCTAGCTGTAGATGAGATGCAGTGATTTGTAGTCATTCCTACTATTACTAATTTTTTTATATTTTGATCCTTTAATAAAGTCTCTAGATTAGTTCCAATAAAGCCACTATTTACATGTTTGGTTAATACAGTCTCATTTTTTTGTGGTAAAACATAATCATTAAATAAGAACCCAGGCTTGGATTCATGAAGCTTAGAACTAGGGTCTATTGAACTATGTCTAATATGTATAACAGGTAGATTTAAATCTCTCCATTTATTTAATATTAATCCACATACTTTTTCTGCATTTAAATTATTCCTTTTAATCCCTGGATAGTCTTTATCTAAAAAAGCTTTCTGAACATCTACTATTAAAAGAGCAGTCATTGTATTTTGAAAATTAGTTGATTTCATAAATTAGGATTTAAAAAGGTGTTTTATTTTATTAAAAGAAATTTGATTTAGGTTTTGTATAGTTAAATCAGCATTAGTATAGTCTTGGTTTTTTGAATGGTAACTATTAAACCCAACGCAGTATATACCGGCTGAATTAGCTGCTTTTATACCATTTGTAGAATCTTCAATTACCAAACATTCTTCTTTTTTAAAACCTGAAGCTTTAGCAGCATTTATAAATATTTCAGGATGTGGCTTAGATGCTTTTAAATCAGCTCCACTTAGTTTTGCTATAAAGTATTTGTTTAGTTCAAATTTGTTGAAAATATTATTAATTGTAAACATCGATGCAGAGGAGGCTAACACCAATTTTAATCCATTTTCAGTATAGTCTTTAATAAGATCTAAAACGCCATCAATTAACTGAAAATTTGAATCGTATTCAAAGATGTTTTTAAAATATTTTCTCTTTAAAAGGACAAGCTCTTTCGGCTCTTGAGTCAAATTAAAGTCTTTACAAAGTGTTTCACAAATTTTTAATGTTGACTGACCTGTAAAAGATTCAAATAAAGTTTCAGGAACCTCAATATTAACCTCTTTAAACATTTTATAATATGCTTTTTTATGAAGGGGTTCACTATCAACAATTACGCCGTCCATATCAAATAAAATAGCCTTTAGCATTGGTCTGTTTTTTTAGCAAAATTATAGTAATTAAATTTAAATAAAAACATATAACGTATATTAGTAACTGACCTTAAAACGAAACTACAACTTTTATGAAAAAGTTACTTTCCTTCATTGTTATTATAATATTAATAACTATTATTTCTTGTAAAAATGATTCTAATAATTCTGAATCTGTAATTCCTGGAAATGACCCGAACTTCACTATTATCGCTCATACAGATATTGGTTTTACAGCAACAAATCGAAAAGTAGTAGTTTTTGGAATACCTATTTATGCTTATTATGACGTGGAAGATTCAAAACTACTTCATGCTGCTAATATTATGGCTCAATATTTAGATAATGATGAAAATGGAGTTGTCGATAATTCATTACTACTTACAACATTACTAAACAATGATGCATCTCTTTTTATGTGGAAATCTGAATCTCAAATAAATCTCAACGCTCAAGACTTAGGCGCTGACGAATCAATTCCTGTATGGCATACAAATGGACAAACAGGACAGTTTGATGCAGCTCTAGAAGAAGTTTGGCATGTAATCACTTATTCTGGATATAGAGATGCTTATCCTGAAATATTTGGAGAAAACACAGAAACAGCTCTAACCAATGCAATGGATATAGCTAGAGGTGGAAATTTCACAAGTATTCCAGAAAACTATCCTAATAACGCATGGTACACCTATGATGACGAAACATGCGATTATAAGTGTATGGCTACAGAATATATTTATTGGGGAATGACCTCTATTTTAGGTGCTCAAGAAAATAGATTAAATGAAATATCACAAGAATGGGATTTAAACACGAGAATTTTAGTTGAAAATATAGATACTTCAATTTACGCTCTTTTAACTAACCCTTTATATAAATTCCCTTCAATATTACCTGATGGAAGCTACATGCAATAGAGTCAATTATTTAATTTTAATTTGAAATAAGCAAACCGTAGAATTGTGATAATGCGATGGAAGGTCTAAAGTATCTTTTAACTTAGATAACCCTAAGAAATCAAAACCGCATTTTTTGTAGTAATTGATAAGTGCTAGGTTTTCTCCCACAGTATCCATACGTACGTATTTTTTCTTGTTTGCTTTAGCATAATTAACAGACCATTCTATGATTTCTTTGACTAAATAATTTCCTCTAAATTCTGGTGATGTAGAAATACGATGAATATATATAGCAGGATCTTGGTTTAATTCTAACCAAATCTGAGGATCAGCATAAGATATTGAAAATACACAAGCTACTTCGGTATCAATTAATATTTTCCAATGTCTTTTTTCTATTATTTCTCTTTCAATTAATTGTCTCTCTATTACTGGCCATGGAACAGCTGATTTTTTTATTTGATAGTCTGTTGCTTTTTTGTACAGTTTAGCTATAGTATCTATATCATTAGCTTGACTATTATGTATTTCTATATTTTTAAACATATTCTTAATTATATAATCGAACTGTTTTTATTTAAAAGGCATGTAGTAGCTTATTTGTATATTTTTTTCATGAAATCAATTCTAGTAATGGCAGTAGCAGTTATTAAACCTGAAAAAAGAGCACCTCCTACGCCTGCGCTTACAATATCCTGACCAGTTAAATACAAACCTTTAATTGGGGTTTTAGGTTTTAAAAACTTTTGATTAAATCTTTCTGGAGTATGATCTATACCATATAACTCCCCTTTATCGTAGTTAACAAAATTCTTAGTAGTTAATGGACTAGATAACTCATAATGATCTATATGCTCTCTTAAATGAGGGAGCTGTTTAAATAAATGTTCTAACAATCTTTTTGATATAACTTCTTTATAATCTTCATAAGATTCACCTCTTTTTTTCCATGAAGTTCCTTCCCATTTAGCAAAGCTTTCATAAGGAAGTAATGTTATTACATCTATTGTACTTGTATTTGGATATCTTGAATCCCAAGATGGATCTTTAGCAGATGGAAAAGAAATGTAAACAAGTGGAAATTCATTCTCTTGATCTTCAAGGTAGTTTTTAACAGATGTGTCATGATCTGTTTTTTCTGGATAAATCCATATGTTGTGTTTAGGTAGCTTAAGATCCTTTGCACTAGCTTTTAGACCAATGTATAGGCATCCATGAGCAACAGATGGTTTAACAGACTTTAGATTGTCTTTAAATCCATACTTTACATTAAGCTTATCACTAATTAATTTGTTGTATGTATTAAAAACACCAACTCCACTTATTATTAATTTGGAGAAAAACTTTTTTCCATCTTCCATTAATACACCAACCGCACTATTATTTTCTACTATAATTTCTTTAACCTCAGCTCTTATAATAATTTTTCCTTTCGATTTTTCAATCACAGGGTTAATTGTATTAACGATTTCTGAAGACCCTCCTATTGGAAAACTCCCACCTTTGAAGTAATGTTTAACTACAGAGGCATGCATTGCAAAACTACTCTGTTTGGGAGGTAAACCGTAATCGCCGTATTGAGCAGTTAAAACTTTAATAAGTTCTTCATTTTTGGTTAATGAACTTATTACCTCATAAGTGGTTTTTGAAGAGTATTGTAAATACTTTTTTCTAATAAAGTAACCTAGTAGAGAACTTATAAAACTTGGTAATGCTTTTTCTATATAAAAACCTTTCATTGACTTATTACAATCAAAAACCATTTGAATATAATTTTTAATAGCTTCAGAGTCATCTGGAAAATAGGAATTGAGTTTGTTTTTAAAATTCTCTACCCCTTTTACAAAATCATAAGTTTTATCTCCAATCACGATCCTATCATAAATCTCACCCATATCCTCCCATTTAAGATTGTTATCGGAGACATAATCAAACATTTTTCTAATCGGACTATTTAAATTCTGAACCTCACCTATATAATGAATACCAACATCCCACTCGTAACCTTTTCTTTTAAAGACGTGAGTAAACCCTCCCGCAACGTAGTGTCTTTCTAAAACGAGTACTTTTTTTCCTTCTTTTGCAAGTAATGCAGCCGTAGTTAAGCTACCCATACCAGATCCAATTATGATTGCATCATAATTATCATCAAAATCAATTATTTTTTTATATGACTCAACCATGGTTATGAAATTAAATATTAATACTAAATATAGTAAAACAAGCTACTTTTTCAATTGTAAATTGAAAATTAGTAATTGAATTAAATTTAGTTAAAAAAAATATGTTTTGTAAATTAATTATTTAATATTACAATTATGAAAATATGCAATAAACTAGAAGGTGAATATAAATCATTTCATAAAAATGGTAAATTACAGCAACATGGTTATTATAAAGAGGATAAAAAAGATGGACCGTGGAAGATATATAAAGATAATGGTCAATTAGAACAAGAGGTTAATTGGAAAGAAGATAAACAGCACGGAGTAACTAAATTCTATAATGAAAATGGTCAATTAGAATTAGAAGAAAATTTAATATTTGGCAAACGAGAAGGCTCTTTAAAGTGGTTTCATGAAAATGGAAAAGTATCCAGAGAAGGTAATTACACAGATAATAAAAAAAATGGGATATTTAAATATTATGATGAAAATGGTAAGTTAGAAAAAGAAATTTTATATAAATTTGGAGATATTGAAATTTAAACATCAAAAAAAAGACAAAAATGAAAAAACTAACAGATCTTGAAATAGAAAAAAAAATAGAATCTTTACAAGATTGGGATTTTTACGAAAATGGTTTACACACGGACTTTGAATTTGATAATTTTAAAGATTGCATGTCTGCCATGAATAGAATTGCTTTTGAATGTGAAGCTCTAAACCATCATCCCGAGTGGAAGAATACCTACAACAAGCTAGATATTAAGCTAACAACTCACGATGCAGGTGGAGTAACGTTATTAGATTTTAAATTAGCTACCATTATTAATCAGATTGTTGAAGTTGAAGAATAGCTAAATAACTGTCAATAGAAAATACTCAAAAAAAGCTGTTAGCTACCTGTTTCCCTCCCATTCTGCATGGAACTGATCTAAGTACTCAGTCATAAATTGGTGACGCTCTTTTGCAATTTTCTTTCCAGTTTTTGTATTCATTTTATCTGAAAGTAAAAGCAGTTTTTCATAGAAATGATTAATTGTTGGTGCTGTAGAATTTTTATACTCATTTTTACTCATTTTTAAGTTTGGTTTAATTGAAGGATCAAAGAGTTTTCTGTTTTTAAATCCACCATAATTAAAACAACGTGCAATTCCTATAGCCCCTATAGCATCTAATCTATCTGCATCTTGAACAACATCTAGTTCGATAGAGTTAGTTTTATTATTGGTTTCTAAAGATTTATTAAATGAAATATTATTAATGATGTCAATTACACTATTAATAACAAAGCTATCTACATTGTGTTGGACTAAAAATTTTCTAGCAACTCTTGGAGCAATATTGTCATCTCCATTATGAAATTTACTATCTGCAATATCATGCAAAAGAGCACCTAAAGCGACAATATATAGATCAACACTTTCACTTTTAGCAATTAATCTTGCATTATTGTAAACACGTAAAGTATGGAACCAATCGTGCCCTGACTCAGCATTCTTTAAAGTCTCTTTTACAAAGTCTTTTGTAGCTTCAATTATAGTCTCTTTTTTACTCATAAGGTTGAATTACATCTTATTATTAAACACTAAGTTAAAAAATAAAAAAAAGCCTCCTAGTGGAAGCTTTTTATTTATAAAACAGATAAAGATTATTTAGCTGCAGAAGCACGTTTAGATTGTGTCCAAGAAACTAGCTTTCCATCTTTAATTTGGTACCATTCTTCGAAAATACCACTAGATCCAGTAAATCGTGCATTAACATACTCACCCCATTTGTTAGAGTCTGGTTTAACAGAAAAGGCATAGTTAACAGTCCAATTCCATTCTCCACCATTTTCAACTACAGATTCTTGATAATCATCTTGAACCATCTTAACAAATGCATCTCCACCTGTTAAAACTCTTCCGTCTTCTAATAATAATTCAGCATCATCAGAAATTAATGATTTTAAAGTATCGTAATCTCTCATCTTCCAAGCTTTGTCTATAGACATGACAAAATCAACAGATTCTTGACTACCCATAGTTACTTTTTCTCCTTCAGTAGAAGTAAATCCGTTTGAGACTACTTCACATGTATGATCAGCATTATTGCAAGAAAATGTTAGAAGCACTAATGAAAATAATAAAATATAATTTTTCATAATAATAAATTTAAGTTAGTTAGCAATTTATAAAAAATTTAAAGAGATCTATTTATTAAAGATTATTATTTGTAGAATATACTATTTCAACTGGTTAGTAACCTCATATAAAGCAATGGCTAAACTATGTATTACGTTCATTGATGAATTTCTACCATACATTGGTATAGCAACTGTTTTATCAACTAAATTGATTTTTTCAATTCCATTTCTTTCACTTCCCAAAAGAAGTACTATTTTTTTATGATTTTTAAAATTAAAATCCTGAATATTGCAACTTTTATCTGTAATCTCTACTCCTATAATTGTATTCCCCTCTGATTTTAATTGATTGATAATTTCATCAAAATCCTCATAAACAGCATGTTTAATTTGATCGGTAGTATTTCTAGCAGTCTTTTTTACAATTCTATTTTCTAAAAAAGGTGAACTTTTATCAAAGTATATCTTTTCTACACCAAAACTCTCAGAAATACGAAAACACATACCTATATTTTCTGGGGTTCTAATCGCATCACAAACAATTGTAATTGGAAATTGATGTTCTTTATTTTTTATATCTATATATTTTAACTGTTTCAAAGTCTATGGTATAAGTTTCTTATAGGTTATACTAAAAATATTAATTAAGTGAAGTGAAAAAATTACTTGGAAGAGCTCTAACCCTATCTGCCAAATCTTTCATTTTTAAATAGGTGTCTTTTAAATCCTTATCAGGCTTTGTATAATTAAAATTCTTATGCCTCCAAAAAGCAACCCCAGCAGCTGCATAAACAGTTAATGGTTGTAAAGCCTGCTTTTCTTCATTAGTAAGCTTCAAAACACTTGTATAGCCTTTTAAAATAGAAGAAGCTCTTACAAAATCAATGTCTGCTGAATGAACACACAAACTAATAAATAAGACAGCAATATCAAATACCCTATAATAATGAGTTGCTTCTTCAAAATCCATAATTGTAGCTTTTGTCTCATCATTATTAATGATA
>CAJVXR010000027.1 GCA_913009535.1 uncultured Flavobacteriales bacterium
ATTTTAATAAGGCTGCAAATATAAAATGTTTAATTTATATTACAATGATTTTTTTAATAATATTAATTATTAATTCTAATGTGTATTTTTATACTATTAAAATTAACTTAGAAATTTATATGAATATAGTTTTATTGGGTTACATGGGTAGTGGGAAAACATCTGTAGGTATAAGGTTGTCATCATTGATTAATAAGCAATTCTTTGACCTTGATGAATTTATTGAAGAAAAGTATAATCAAAAAATTCATAATATTTTTTCAACCAAAGGAGAAATTTATTTTAGAAAAATAGAATCTGAATGCCTAAAAATTTTAATGAATAATTACGATAATGTAATTATTTCACTAGGAGGAGGGACTCCTTGCTATTCAAATAACATAGAAATCATTAAAAAATCCAAATCATTTTACTTGAAATATTCGATATCAAATCTTTCAAATAGACTTCTTAAAATTAATTCTACCAGACCAATTTTATCGCAAATTAATGATTTACCTAAGATGAAAGATTTTGTGGCTAAACACTTATTTGAAAGAAATTATTATTTTAATCAAGCTTCTAAAGTTATCGTTTGTGATTTAAAAAATCCAGATCAAATTGCTTCTGAGATACTAACAACACTAAGTTAAAAACGCTTCTGCTTTATTGTCTTCAAATCTTACTTTTACGTGGTTGATGGTTGTCGTAGACAAAGAAATTCCTTTAAAATCTGCTTTAACTGGAAATTTCTTATGATTTCTATTTACTAAAACTGCAGTTTTAAATTGCTTTATTTCTGTTTCTAAAAAGTGTTTAATTGCATAAATTAGTGTCGCACCTGAATTTAAAACATCATCTACCAATACCAAAGATTTGTTTTCATAATCTTCTTTTCTAATAGAAGTAAAGACCTTATCTAAGGGATTTTCTTTATTAATTTTTACACTACAAGTTGTAACTTTAATATCAGAAATATTAGCAAGTATTTTTTCAATCATAGTAGCTATTATATGTCCATTTTTTTCAATTCCAGCTATGATAACTTCTTTTTCATCAATATTACATTCAATTATTTGATGAGCAATTCTTGCTATTTTTTGATTAATTTGATCAGTATTAAGAATTATTTCTTTTTTCATAGTTTTACCACTTTTTTTTAAACATTTCCTAAGAATATTTTTTCTTAAAATATACTTAAACTTAATACAAAAATATTATTTAATTGTATCTTGTACCCTTAATATTTAAAAATATAATGAAAAATAAAATTTATTTTTTTCTATCCTTAAGTTTAACTTTTCTTCTTTTTTCTTGTCCACCTGATGATTCTGGTCTTGTTTCAATTCCCGAAGTAGATAGAACTATCCAACAAGTTGTTGATGATTCAATATTAAGAAACTATTTAGAAACGCATTATTATAATGCTGGAGAACTTTCTGAGATGGAAAGTTTTACTATTAGTGATATAGTTATAACTGAACTTGACGAATCTGGTGTTTTACCAGACTCAGACATCAATACAATGCTTATTGATGATGTTATCACAGGAACAACGGTTTATGAAGATGCTGAGTATGACTATTATTACTTAAATTTAAATCAAGGTGGTGGTGAAGACTCACCAAATTTTTCAGATAAAGTTAGAGTAAATTATGAAGGTAATTTACTTAACGGAGAAATCTTTGACAACACTTACACCCCTGTAGTTTTTGATTTAACTGCCGTTGTGGCTGGATGGGGAAGAGTTATGCGTGTATTTAATACTGCTGAAGACTTTAGTGTTAATTCTGATGGAACAATTAATTATACAAACCCTGGTATTGGTGTTATGTTTCTACCATCTGGATTAGGATATTATTCAAGTGCTGCTGGGATTATCCCTGTTTACTCATGCTTAGTTTTCAAATTTTCTTGTTTTCAAATGGAGAGCAATGATCATGATACTGATAATGTTCCTTCTCATCTAGAAGATATAAATGGTAATTTAGATTTAACTGATGATGATTCAGATGATGATACATTTTATGATTTTATAGATAGTGATGATGATAATGATGGCACCTTAACAATAGATGAAGATTTAGAGCCTGATACTGATTTAACAGTGGATAGAGATGGTGATGGAGACCCTACCAATGATATCGGTGATGGAGACCCTACTAATGACGATACTGATGGAGATGGAATCCCAAACTATTTAGATGCTGATGACTCGGAATCTAGGAATGATTAATTTGCTAAATTAAACAGTAAATATATTCCATTATTAAATGTTTAAACACTTACAACTTTATACATTATTGTTTTTATGTTTTTCCACTATAGCTAATGTTTTTAGTCAATGTAATGGTTCTTATGATTTATGTGATAAAAGATATAATGAAGTAGCTTATCTTACTACACATAATTCCTTTAATTCTAGTCAAGATAGTTTCCTTTTTCCAAATCATAATACTAATATCGAAGCACAACTTAATTTTGGTGTAAGAGCATTTATGATTGATGTTTATAATGTTAATGGTGAGTCTGTTGTTTATCATGGTTATTCATTCTTAGGTTCAAAACCATTGTCGACATATTTAGATACTATAAAATACTTTTTAGAGAGTAATCCTAATGAAATAATTACTCTAATTTTAGAGTGCTATACAACTGCAAATGCAATTGAAAGAGATTTAAATAAAGCTGAGTTAACAAACTATTTACATGCTCAAGATTCTACTTCCACTTGGCCAAAATTAAAAGACTTGATAAACTCTAATAAACGCTTAGTAGTATTTTCTGATAAAAGCGATGCAGCCCCAAAACAAGATTGGTATCATTATGTCTGGGATTTTGCTGTAGAAAATAAATACGGAGAGATAAACTGTGAATACAATAGAGGAAATCCTTCAAATAAGTTATTTATATTTAATCATTTTGTCACATCTACTATAGGGAGTTTTACAAAAGCCAAGCGAGTAAATTCAAATCCATATTTTTTTAATTACATTAAAAAATGTCAACTCTTAAAAAACAAATTACCAAATTTTATAACAGTTGATTTTTATGAAACAGGTAATGCTTTAAATGTAGTTAAGCAGTTGAATTCACAATCTCTATTAGTTGAGTTGTAGAGATTAGTTAAAAGAGGATCACTTTTTTCTTTTTAAAACCTTCTCTACTTTTTTAACAATTGAGTCGGCATTAAGTCCATATTTTTCCATTAACTGCGCTGGAGTTCCAGATTCTCCAAAAGTATCATTCGTAGCAACAAATTCTTGTGGCGTAGGGTGTTCTAAGGATAAAATTCTTGATATTGATTCACCTAAACCACCTAAATGATTGTGTTCTTCAGCAGACACTAAACAACCTGTTTTTTTAACGGATTTTAATATGGAATTCTTATCTAAGGGCTTTATAGTGTGAATGTTAATTACTTCAGCAGAAATGCCTCTTTCTAATAATATTTCTGATGCTTTCAATGCTTCCCAAACTAAGTGACCAGTAGCTACAATAGTAACATCACTACCATTTGTTAAGTTAATTGCTTTACCAATTTCAAAAACTTGATCTTCTGGCGTAAAAACTGGAACAGACGGTCTTCCAAATCTTAAGTAAACAGGACCCTTATAATCAGCAATAGCTATTGTTGCAGCTTTAGTTTGATTATAATCACAAGTATTAATAACAACCATTCCTGGGAGCATTTTCATTAGTCCAATATCCTCTAAAATCTGATGTGTAGCACCATCTTCACCTAGGGTTAGACCAGCATGAGAAGCACATATTTTTACGTTTTTGTCCGAGTAAGCAATGGATTGTCTAATCTGATCATAGACTCTACCAGTAGAGAAATTAGCAAATGTTCCAGTGAATGGAATTTTTCCTCCAATTGTAAGTCCAGCAGCTATACCCATCATATTTGCTTCAGCTATACCAATTTGAAAGAATCTTTCTGGATTTTCATCTATAAACTCATTCATTTTAAGTGACCCTATTAAATCAGCACATAACGCTACTACATTTGGATTAGTTCTTCCAAGTTCAGCTAGTCCAGCTCCGAAACCACTTCTTGTATCTTTTTTTTCTGTGTATGTGTATTTTTTCATAGTTTATTTTGTGGTTTATATTAATAGTCTCCTACTGTTTCAGGATTCTGAGCTAAAGCACTTTTAAGTTGATCATCATTGGGAGCTTTTCCATGCCATGCATGTGTATGCATCATGAAATCAACGCCATTCCCCATCATAGTCTTTAATAGCACACAAACAGGTTTTTTGTTATTGGTAAGACTTTTAGCCTTTTCCATCCCATTAATAATATCTTGAATATTATTACCATTATTTATTTCAACAACTATCCATCCAAAAGATTCAAACTTGTTTTTTATACTGCCCATGGGTAAAACGTCATCAGTTGCTCCGTCAATTTGTTTTCCATTTAAGTCTATAGTAGCAATAATATTATCTATATTTTTTGCAGAAGCATACATCATTGCTTCCCAATTTTGTCCTTCTTGTAATTCACCATCTCCGTGAAGACTATAAATTACTTTAGAATCATTATTTAATTTTTTTGCTTCAGCGGCACCAATCGCAACTGACAATCCTTGCCCAAGTGAACCTGAAGCAATTCTAATACCTGGTAAACCTTCATGAGTAGTAGGATGACCCTGAAGTCTTGAATTTAATAAACGAAAAGTATTTAATTCATTTACATCAAAATATCCAGCTCTAGCTAAAACACTATAAAAGACAGGAGAAATATGACCATTTGACAGAAAAAATAAATCTTCACCGTGACCATTCATTTCAAAGCTATCTTTTCTATCCATTATCTTATTATATAAGACTACTAAAAACTCAGCACATCCTAGCGAACCACCTGGATGACCAGAGTTTACCTTATGCACCATTCTTAATATATCTCTTCTAACTTGTGTGGTTAATTCTTGAAGTTCTAACATTATCGTTATTTATTTGTGTAAAAATAAATTAATATAAATTTATTAAGTTATTATGCTTTAGCCATTTATCAACAATGTATTTGATTTACTAACATTTGTGTTTTATAGATGTAAATTGAAATTATGTTATTTATATTTGTGATAAACTAATTATATGAAATTTGACCTGATAAAGACTGATCCAAAATCTTCTGCTAGAGCTGGGTTGATAAGTACCGATCATGGACAAATAGAAACTCCTATTTTTATGCCCGTTGGTACAATAGCTAGTGTTAAGGGTGTTCATCAAAGAGAACTTAAAAATGATATAAATGTTGATATAATCTTAGCTAACACTTATCATCTTTACTTAAGACCTAATACAGATGTAATTGAAAAAGCTGGAGGTATTCATAAATTTATCAATTGGGATAGAAACATACTAACTGACTCTGGAGGTTATCAGGTTTATTCTTTAGCCGCCAATAGAAAAATCAACGAAAATGGTGTTAAATTCAAAAGTCATATTGATGGCACTATTCATGAATTTACTCCTGAGAACGTTATGGATATTCAACGTAAAATAGGAGCAGATATAATAATGGCTTTTGATGAATGCCCCCCATATCCATGTTCCTTTGACTACGCTAAAAAATCGATGCATATGACTCATAGATGGTTAGATAGATGTATTCAAAAATTAAAAATTACTCCTTATAATTATGACTATGAGCAAGCTTTTTTTCCAATAATACAAGGAAGTGTTTATAAAGATTTGAGAAAAATGTCTGCTGAATATATTGCAGAAAGTAATTGTTTTGGAAATGCAATTGGAGGTTTATCTGTTGGAGAATCTGCTGAAGAAATGTATGAAATGTCAGACTTAGTTTGTCAAATATTACCTGAATCAAAACCCAGATATCTCATGGGAGTTGGTACTCCAATTAATCTTCTTGAAAATATTAGTTTAGGAGTAGATATGTTTGATTGTGTTATGCCGACTAGAAATGCACGTAATGGTATGCTGTTTACTTCAGAAGGAACAATAAATATTAAAAACAGTAAATGGAAAGATGATTTTAGTTGTATTGATAGTATGGCACACACCTATGTTGATACAGATTATTCAAAAGCATATTTAAAACATTTATTTTCAGTAAACGAATTGTTAGGTATGCAGATCTCTACAATTCATAATTTAGGTTTTTATAATTGGTTAGTAAAAGAGTCAAGGAGAAGAATTATTGAGGGAAATTTTGTAGATTGGAAAAATACAATGGTTAAAAAATTAAGTAATAGATTATAATTAATGAAAATATTAGATTGGTATATTCTAAAAAAGTACTTAACAACTTTCATTACCATTCAATTGTTATTTGTACCAATTGCTATTATAGTCAATCTTGCTGATAATATTGATAAGATTTTAGCCAATGAAGTTCCGTTTAACCAAGTAGCAGAATATTATTTTAATTTTACAATTTATTTTTCTAGCTCATTATTACCTTTATTTCTTTTCCTCTCTGTTATTTGGTTTACTTCTAAGCTAGCTTCAGATACAGAAGTCATAGCTTTTTTAAGCTCTGGAATATCTTTCTTTAGGTTTTTAAGACCATTTCTTATAGGAGCATTTATAATAGCTACTATCACATTTTTGGTAGGTTTGTTTATAGTGCCTAATGCAAGTAAGGATTTTAATGAGTTTTCTTACAAGTATTTAAAGGGGTCTAGAAAGAGCTATGATAGTAAAAATATTTATAGACAAATAAGTCCAAATGATTTTATTTATTTAAGTCAATTCAACCCGAAGAGTAATGTTGGGTCAAATTTTACTTTAGAACATTTTGAAAATAATATTTTAAAATATAAAATTGAATCTAGTAATATAAGATACTTGCCTTCAGATAGTTTATTTAGACTTTCAAATTATACTAAAAGAATCATTGGTGAAGAAGATGATATTATTATAAATAAAAGAAAGTTAGACACCTCATTTTCGTTTAAGTTAAAAGATCTTCTTCCTATTAAGTATATTGCGGAAACATTAAGTTATACTGAATTAGTCTCTTTTATAGAACAAGAAAAGTCAAGAGGCTCTTCTAATGTAGGTAGATATCAATTAGTGAAATACAAGAAGTGGAGTATTCCTTTTTCAGTTTTTGTTCTAACTATAATAGCTTTTTCTGTTTCTTCTGCCAAAAGAAGAGGTGGTACAGGAGTTAATTTAGCTTTTGGTATAGTAGTAGCTATGGTATTTGTTTTTTTTGATAAAGTATTTGGTGTTTTGGCTCAACAATCTGACTTTTCTCCATTTTTAGCTGTTTGGCTCCCTAATATATTATTCTCTATTCTTGCAATTTATTTATTATATCATGCAAAAAAGTAATTTCAGGCATTACCTGCACCTTCATTTTTTAGTTTTTATTGCTGGTTTTACCGCTATACTTGGAGAAGCGATATCTATTTCTTCTATAGCTTTAGTTTGGCATAGAATGTTTATTGCACTTATCCTTACCTTTTTATTTCTAGTTTTTAAAAGATATAATTTACAAATCACTTTTAGATGTCTCATTAAATTTTCACTTGCTGGGATAATTATTGCACTTCATTGGATTACTTTTTTTGAAGCAATTGAGCAATCTAATATTTCTATCACTTTAGCAATGTTCTCAACTGGCGCTTTTTTTGCTTCTTTAATAGAACCTATATTTTTTAAAAGAAAAGTTAGAGCCGTAGAGATTATCCTAGGTTTTTTGGTTATTTGTGGAGTATTTATAATATTAAATACAAATATTGATAGTTTTGTTGGAGTTGTATTAGGCATTATATCAGCATTATTAGCTTCTCTTTTTTCAGTTTTAAATGGTAAGTTGGTACAAAATAACAATCCTTTTGTAATATCATTTTATGAATTTCTTGCTGGAGTTGTTTTTATACTAATATACTTAACTTTTTCAGGAACTTTATCTGATCTTTCTATCAAAACATTTATTAGTTATGATTATTTTTACATATTCCTATTAGGCTCTATCTGTACTGCATATGCATTTATCGCATCTGTACATATATTAAAATATTTAAGCCCATACACTTTAGTATTAACCTACAACTTAGAGCCTGTATATGGGATAGTATTAGCTATTTTTATTTTTCCTGAAAATGAACAAATGGAATTTTCTTTTTATATAGGAAGTATAATCATATTTTCAACAATAATAATTAATTCATTAATTAAGTATAGAAAAAGTAAAAAAGTTACATCATAATTATTTATCAATGCTAAAGTTTTTATATTTGTTAAACACACCCAATTGTTATGAATTATTTAGATTTTGAATTACCAATTAAAGAGTTAGAGGATCAATTAGCTGACTGTAAAGTTATTGGTGAAAAAAGTGATGTTGATGTAAGCAAAACTTATGAGCAGATTGAGCTTAAATTAAAAAAAACTAAACAAGATATATATAGTAACCTTACTCCATGGCAAAGAGTTCAGATGTCAAGGCATCCCGACAGACCTTATACTCTTGATTATATTAATGCTATTTTCGGAAGTTCATTTTTAGAGCTTCATGGAGATAGAAATTTTAAAGATGATAAGGCTATGATTGGTGGTCTTGGAAAAATATTCGATCAAACTTACATGTTTATTGGACAACAAAAAGGTTATAATACAAAAACTAGACAATATCGGAATTTTGGAATGGCCAACCCAGAAGGATACAGAAAGGCTTTAAGGCTAATGAAATCTGCTGAAAAGTTTAATATTCCTGTAGTGACCCTAATAGATACTCCTGGAGCATACCCAGGGCTTGAGGCTGAGGAAAGAGGTCAAGGAGAGGCTATTGCCAGAAATATCTTAGAAATGACTAGACTTAAGGTTCCTATAATTACTGTTATTATTGGTGAAGGTGCTTCTGGTGGTGCGTTAGGTATTGGAGTTGGTGATAAGGTTTTAATGTTAGAAAACACTTGGTACTCTGTAATTTCACCTGAATCGTGTTCATCTATCTTATGGAGAAGCTGGGAATATAAAGAGCAAGCTGCATCTGCTTTAAAGCTAACTGCCAAAGACATGAAGAAAATGAAATTAGTAGATCAAGTTGTTAAAGAGCCATTAGGGGGTGCACATGCCGATAGAGAAAAAACATTTCTGAATGTTCGTGATGCAATAGTTAAATCTTTCATGGAGTTTAAAGATCTATCAGCTAAAGACCTAGTTAGCAATAGAATGGATAAGTATTCAGCAATGGGAGTTTTTAATGATTAATAAAATCTAACCTATATTAACAATTTTCACTTCTTATTAACATCTGTAATGTTTATTATAAGTTAAAAAGTTAAGTTTTTAAATCTCTTCTTCAGTTTATTATTTAATTAACTTAGCTAAATGAAACAAGCTAAACCTTATCAAAATATAAGATCTGATAGAAATTCAATTATTAATTTAGAAAAAGGTAAAATACCTCCACAAGCTATTGACTTAGAAGAAGTTGTGCTTGGTGCTATGATGATTGATAAAAAAGGTGTTGACGAGGTTATAGATATTTTAAATTCAGAAGCGTTTTATAAAGAGGGACACCAATATATATTTGATGCTATACTTACCTTATTTGAAAATAGTGAACCTATTGATTTACTAACTGTTTCATCACAGCTAAAGAAAGATAATAGATTAGAATTAGCTGGAGGTGATTTTTACTTAATATCATTAACTCAAAAAGTTTCTTCATCTGCACATATCGAGTTCCATGCAAGAATTATTTTACAAAAATATATTCAAAGAAGTCTAATAAAAATATCTAATGAAATTATTGAGGAATCTTATGATGAAACAAAGGATGTATTTGATTTATTAGATAAAGCAGAAGCTAAGTTGTATGATGTTACTCAAGGAAATATTAAAAAATCTTCTGAAACAGCTCAAAGTTTAGTTATTCAAGCTAAGAAAAAAATCGAAGCTATATCAAACAAAGATGGACTAAGTGGTATACCTTCAGGATTTGATAAGATTGATAAATTAACTTCAGGTTGGCAAGAAAGTGATTTGGTTATTATTGCTGCTAGACCTGGTATGGGTAAAACAGCTTTAACTCTATCCATGGCTAGAAATATTGCTGTGAATCAAAATATTCCTGTAGCCTTTTTCTCTCTTGAAATGTCCTCAGTTCAGTTAATTACTAGGTTGATATCTTCTGAAACAGGACTTTCATCTGAAAAACTAAGAACTGGTAGATTAGAGAAGCATGAATGGGAACAATTAAATGTTAAAGTAAAAAGTTTAGAAAAGGCTCCTCTTTATATTGATGATTCTCCCTCACTTTCAATATTTGATTTAAGAGCCAAAGCTAGAAGACTATCTTCTCAACATGGCATTAAGCTTTTAATTGTTGATTATTTGCAGTTAATGACTATTGGAGGAAACAATAAGAGTGGTAATAGAGAGCAAGAGATATCTACTATTTCTAGAAATTTAAAAGCTTTAGCAAAAGAGTTAAGTATTCCTGTAATTGCACTTTCACAATTATCTAGAGCTGTTGAAACTAGGGGAGGGAGTAAGAGACCTATTCTGTCAGATCTACGTGAGTCTGGAGCAATTGAACAAGATGCCGATATAGTATCATTTATTTACAGACCAGAGTACTATAAAATTGATGAGTGGGATGATGATGATCGATCTTCTACAGAAGGTCAGGCAGAACTTATTGTAGCAAAACACCGTAATGGTGGTCTTGACAATTTAAGGCTTAAGTTTATTAAGGAACTAGGTAGATTTGAGAATATAGATGATTTTGATTCTCCTTATGAGTTTCATTCTAAAATGAATGCAGCTGCAAATGATGACACATTTAAGCCTGATCCAAATCAGGCATTTAAAATGCCTGATGATTCGAACCTTCCTTTTTAATTAATTTTATCAACTACTGCTTTAAAAGCTTCAGGATTATTCATAGCTAAATCAGCTAGAACTTTTCTGTTTAGGTCAATATTTTTAGACTTTATCTTACCTATGAACTCTGAGTACGACATCCCGTGCAAACGAGCTGCTGCATTTATTCTCATGATCCATAAGGCTCTAAATGATCTTTTCTTATTTCTTCTATCTCTGAACGCATAAAGCATCGCTTTATCAACAGCATTTTTTGCTACTGTCCAAACATTTTTTCTTCTACCAAAATATCCTTTGGCTTGTTTTAAAACTTTTTTTCTTCTTGCTCTTTTGGCAACTGAATTTACTGATCTTGGCATTTTTTTTGTTTTTTTTGAGTTAGGCGGCTTTATTTAAAACTCTTTTGGCCTAATTCATGGTTAATAATTACCTCTTTTAAACTATTTTAATCTTAACTGTTGTTTGATATTGCTCACATCACTTTTATGTACTAGAGTACTATGTGTTAAAGCTAATTTCCTTTTTTTAGATTTTTTAGTCAAAATATGGCTCTTGAAAGCATGTTTTCTTTTAATCTTTCCAGTACCCGTTATTTTAAAACGTTTTTTTGCACTAGATTTTGTTTTCATTTTTGGCATATTCAATCAATTTAATTGTTTTTATTTATTACTTATTTTTAGGTGCTATAAACATTATCATTCTTTTTCCTTCAAGTTTAGGCATTTGCTCAACTTTTCCTATTTCTTCTAGATCCTGAGCTAACCTTAGGAGGAGGATTTCACCTTGATCCTTATAAATTATTGATCTACCTTTAAAAAACACAAAAGCTTTTAATTTTGCTCCTTCTTTTAAAAATTTCTCAGAATGTTTTTTCTTAAATTCATAATCATGATTATCAGTCTGAGGACCAAATCTAATTTCTTTAATTACAACTTTAGTTGTTTTTGACTTTATAACTTTTTCTCTCTTTTTCTGTTCGTACAAGAATTTTTTATAATCTACAATCTTGCAAACAGGAGGGTTAGCCTTAGGAGATATCTCAACAAGATCTAGTCCTAAATCATCAGCTATTATTAAAGCTTTTGTCTTTACATAAACGCCTATTTCAACGTTTTCTCCTACCAATCTAACCTCAGGTGCTAAGATTTTGTTGTTTATTCTATGTTCGTCGACTTTGATGATCCTTGCTGGACCTCTCGGTTTTCTTCTTCTAATTGCTATAGTATATAATTTTAGTTATTAAATATTTTTTTTATTGAATCGTTTATAATGTGTATAAAATCTTCAACACTCATTTTCCCTAAATCTTCACCACCATGTTTCCTTAACGAAATACAGTTTTGTTTCTCCTCATTCTCCCCTAATATAATCATATAAGGAGTTTTCTTCATTTCTGCATCACGTATCTTTCTGCCCATCGTTTCATTTCGGTCATCTAGCAGGGCGCGAATTTCGTTAATTTCTAACAAATTTAAAACTTTTTTAGTGTATTTCTCGTATTTATCGCTAATACTAAGAATTATAACCTGTTCAGGTATCAGCCATAGAGGCAAATTACCTGCTGTGTTTTCAAGTAATATAGCTATAAACCTCTCTAAACTTCCAAATGGAGCTCTGTGAATCATTACAGGTCTGTGTAATTCATTGTCACTTCCTTTATACGTTAAATCAAATCTTTCAGGTAAATTATAGTCTACTTGAATTGTTCCTAATTGCCATTCCCTATCTAATGCGTCCTTAACCATAAAATCTAGTTTCGGACCATAAAATGCTGCCTCTCCTTTTTCTATTTTATAATTTAAGTTTTTTTCTTTAACTGCTTTTAGTATTGCATTCTCTGATTTTTCCCAAACTTCATCACTACCAATATACTTTTCAGATTTATCTGGGTCTCTTAACGAGACTTGGGCTTTGAAGTTGTCAAACCCTAATGATTTGAATACATAAAGAACTAAATCTATAACTTTTTTAAATTCTTCATCTAATTGATCTTCTGTACAAAATATATGGGCATCATCTTGAGTGAATCCTCTTACCCTTGTTAGACCATGTAATTCTCCACTTTGTTCGTATCTATATACAGTCCCAAATTCAGCATATCTAATAGGTAAATCTTTATAGCTGAATTTATCAGAGTTATAAATTTCGCAATGATGTGGACAATTCATAGGCTTTAATAAAAATTCCTCACCTTTTTTAGGAGTTTTTATTGATTGAAAACTATCTTCTCCATATTTTTCGTAATGCCCTGAAGTCATGTACAATTCTTTTTGACCTATATGAGGTGTAATTACCATTTGATAACCAGCTTTCTTTTGTGCATCTTTCAAGAAATTCTCTAATCTTGATCTTAATTCAGCTCCTTTGGGAAGCCATAATGGAAGTCCTAAGCCTACTTTTTGAGAAAATGTAAACAAACCTAGTTGCTTACCAAGTTTTCTGTGATCTCTTTTTTTAGCTTCTTCTAATTGTTCTAAATATTCAGTAAGTAACTTTTGTTTAGGGAATGAGATCCCATAAACTCTAGTTAATTGTTTATTTTTTTCATTTCCTCTCCAGTAAGCACCTGCTACACTTAAAATTTTAAATGCTTTAATAATACCAGTATTAGGAATATGTCCACCTTTACATAGATCAGTAAAGTTTGAATGATCACAAAAAGAGATCTCTCCGTCAGTTAGGTTTTTTATTAGTTCTACCTTGTATTCATTTCCTTCTAAAGAATATAAGTCTAGGGCCTCTTTTTTACTTACAGATCTCATACTGAAATCATGCTTACCTCTAGCAATTTCTAGCATTTTAGTTTCTATATTCTTAAAATCATTTTCAGATATGGAGTTTTCACCAAAATCTATATCATAATAAAAACCCTTATCAATAGCTGGTCCAATTGTTAGTTTAACTCCTTTATATAGTTCCTGTATAGCCTGAGCTAAAATATGTGAAGAGGAATGCCAAAACGCTTTTTTTCCATCTTCATTTTCCCATGTATAAAACTCTAATACTCCATCACAGCTAAGGCATGTAGTTGTTTCTACAGCGTCATCATTAAATTTAGCTGAAATCACATTTCTAGCAAAGCCCTCACTTATATTTTTCGCAATATCAAGTACCGAAATTCCTTTCTGAAATTTCTTTAAAGTACCATCATTTAGTGTGATATTAATCATTAATGTATTTTAGTGCAGTAAATATAATTGTATAATCTTATTTAATATAATTTATTATCTATCATTTTTGTTAAAAATATAATCTCCTATCTTTTTTATTCCTGTAAATATTAATACAATAGCTAATACACAAACTAAAACTCCTAAAATAGAGTAAATATTAACCTCGCCTTTAGATTTGACAAATCCAATTTGAATCAAAATTGGTCCACTAATAATTGTAATTAATGAAATACACAAAAGTTGAATACCTGAATAAAGTTTTTTTAGACGTATGTCATTTCTTTTGGGAAAATTTTCTATTATTTTTTTTTGAGTTTTATTCATTATAATTTTCAATTACTTTTCTAACACTTCCGTGTTTTTTTATCAGTTTTTCAGCATCAGAATAAGATATATTTAAAGAGCTTATTATCATATTTATTGCCCTTTCTATTAACTTATTGTTAGAAAGTTGCATATCTATCATTAAATTTCCTTTTACCTTACCTAATTTAACCATCACTGATGTGCTAATCATATTCAAAACCATTTTTTGTGCTGTACCAGCCTTCATTCTTGAGCTTCCAGTGATATATTCTGGGCCAACTATTATTTCTATTGGAAACTTGGATTCATTTGCTAATGGACTATTTTTATTACAAGTAATGCAAGCTGTTGGTATATTGTTTTCATTGCATTTTTTTATTGCATTTATTACATAAGGCGTAGTTCCTGATGCTGCAATTCCTATTACAAGATCTTTTTTATTAATTTTTTTTTCTTTCAAGTCAAGCCAACCTTGATTTTTTGAATCTTCTGCAAATTCTTGTGAGTTTCTTATTGCTTTATCACCTCCTGCAATTATACCAATAACAACATTCTCCACTCCAAATGTAGGAGGGCACTCAGAAGCATCTAAAATCCCCATTCTCCCACTTGTTCCTGACCCAATATAAAAAAGCCTTCCATTATTCTTAAGAGATTTAATGACTTCATGAATAACTTTTTCTATCGAATCTAATTCTTTATTAATGTTATGAGCAACAGATTGGTCTTCACCATTAATTTCTTTCAGTATTAGATCAACAGATTTATTTTCAATAGAGTTATACTTTGAATTTTGTTCTGTTATTT
>CAJVXR010000028.1 GCA_913009535.1 uncultured Flavobacteriales bacterium
GTAGCTAATGCCCTAGCAATTTCAGTTCTTCTTCTTTCACCTCCTGAAAGTAAATCTCCTCTATTTTTTCTAATATGGTTTAATCCAAATTCATCTATCAAAGATTCCATTTTTTCTAATTGTTGTTTTTTTGAAAGCTTTGTAAGCTGTAATACACTTAGAATATTATCCTCTACACTTAATTTTCTAAAAACTGATGCTTCTTGAGCCAAATACCCTATTCCACTTTGAGCTCGCTTATACATTGGGAAACTAGTAATTTCTTCGTTATCAAGAAAAATATTACCTCCATTTGGTTTAATTAAACCGACAATCATGTAAAAAGAGGTTGTTTTACCGGCGCCATTTGGTCCTAAAAGTCCAACTATTTCACCCTGATTTACAGTCAATGAAATGTCTTTTACAACTTTTTTCCCATTATATGATTTCATTAAATTTTGAGCTTTTAATATCATTTATTTGTTTTTAAATCCTTTTTTATTACAAATCTGGATATGGATATGCTTATTTGATATAAAATTAGTATTGGAATAGCAACAATTATTTGACTTGCGACATCAGGAGGTGTTATTATTGCTGCTAATATTAACACAGCTATTAAAGCATATTTTCTATATCTAATTAAAATATCCGGGGTTACTAAGCCAACTTTTGTTAAAAAATACATAATTATAGGCAGTTCGAATACTATTCCACATGCTAATGATGATGACCTGACTAATCCAATGAATGAACTTAGATCAATTTCATTTAACACTTCTTTAGATACTTGATAAGAACCCAAGAAATTAATAGAGAAAGGGGTAACTACATAATAACCAAATAAAACTCCAGTAAAAAACAACAATGAAGAAATAAAGATAAATCCTCTTGATCTTTTTCTTTCATTTTCATGCATACCTGGACTTATAAATTTCCATAATTCATAAATTACATATGGAAAAGAAATGATAAATCCACCTATTATTGAAGTCCAAATATGAGCAGAGAACTGACCAGCCATAGTTCTATTTTGAATGACAAAAGGAAACTCTTCTCCGCAAAAGTGAGTTTCTATATTTACAAAAGTTGCAGCGTTACAAAGAAACTTATAAGTAGGAAAAGATAATTTTTTTGGACCAAATATTATTACATCAAAAATAAATTCTTTAAAAATAAAACAAACACACGCCATAACCATTACAGCTACTAATGATCTAATGATATTCCATCTGAGTTCCTCTAAGTGATCTAAAAAAGACATTTCATTATTGCTATTCATAATCTCTATATTATTCCTTCTTTAATAATATTTTGTATGTGTATAACTCCGTAATATTTATTGTTTTTTTCAACAATTAGATGAGATATTTTTTTTGATTTCATAATTTTTAAAGCTTCAACTGCCATTAAATTTGAGTTAATAACAAAAGGTTCTTTTGTCATTATTTCTTTAGCTTTAACCATTGCTATATCTAAGCTTTTTACTAATTGTCTTCTTAAATCTCCATCGGTTATTATTCCCTTGATATCATTTTTATCATCCAATACAACTACTGCTCCTAACATTTTTTCTGACATTTCAACTATTACATTACTGATGTTGGAATTAATATTGATTTCTGGCTTTTCTTGTGTGTTAATTATATCTTCTACTTTTAAATACAATTTTTTCCCTAAGCTACCACCTGGATGATATTTCGCAAAATCTTTAGATCCAAAACCTCTGAGCTTTAACAGTGTTACCGCTAAGGCATCACCAATTACTAACTGGGCTGTAGTACTAGTAGTCGGAGCTAAATTATTTGGACATGCTTCTTTTTCAACTTTAGAATTTAAAATAAAGTCTGCATTTAGTGCTAAAAAGGAATCAATATCACCAGTTATTGCTATTAATTTATTCGAGTTACTAGATTTGATAAAAGGGATAAGTGCTTTAATTTCAGGAGTATTACCACTTTTAGAAATACAAATGACGATATCATTTTTTTGAATTAGACCTAAATCTCCATGAATTGCATCTGCAGCATGCATAAAAATAGAAGGAGTACCAGTTGAATTAAACGTTGCTACTATTTTTTGTGCAATAATTGCACTTTTTCCTATCCCACTGACTATGACTCTTCCTTCTGATTTAAGAATCAGCTGTATAGAATTAACAAAGTCAATATTTATATATTTATTTAAATCACTGATGCTATTACTCTGTAAATCAATAGTTTCTTTAATTATATTTAATATTGATTGATTTGAATTCAAATTTTTTTAGTTTTAGTTTTTTAATAATTTACTTAAACACTATATTTATTATGTACAAAAAAACAAAATTTTTATCAGACTCTAATTTTTTATCAAGATAATATATTTATTAAAGACAATTGAGTTGTAATAATTTTTTTAAATTTTAAACAAATATTGAAACATAATCTTCATTTAGAGTTAAAAAAATATTTTGGTTTTAATCATTTTAAAGGATTACAAGAAGTTGTAATTAAAAGCCTGCTTGACGGACAAGATACTTTTGTAATAATGCCAACAGGTGGCGGTAAGTCTTTGTGTTACCAGTTACCTGCCTTGATAAAAGAAGGAACAGCAATAGTAGTTTCTCCATTAATTGCTCTTATGAAAAATCAAGTTGATTCTATTAGATCAATTTCAAATGAAGCTTCAGTTGCACATGTGTTAAATTCTTCTCTAAGTAAGACCGAAATTGATACTGTAAAAATGGATATCTCCAGCGGGAAAACTAAACTGCTTTATATGGCTCCAGAGTCATTATCAAAAGAGTCAAATATTGAATTTTTAAAAAAACAAAATATTTCATTCATGGCAGTTGATGAAGCTCACTGCATAAGTGAGTGGGGACATGATTTTAGACCTGACTATAGAAATTTAAGAAATATATTAGATAAATTAGATAAAGAAATTCCAATTATTGGATTGACAGCAACTGCTACAGAAAAGGTTCAAGAGGATATAATAAAAAATTTAAAAATATCAGGTGCTAATACATTTAAGGCGTCTTTTAATAGACCTAACTTATACTATGAAGTTAGAACAAAGGATAATGAAGTTGAAAAGGACATAATAAAATATATCAAAAATAATATTGGTAAATCCGGAATAATCTATTGTTTAAGTAGAAAGAAGGTTGAGGAGATATCTTATTTATTACAAGTTAATGAGTTAAACGCCTTACCCTATCATGCTGGTTTAGACTCAAAAACAAGAGCTAAACATCAAGATATGTTTTTGATGGAAGATGTTGATATTATTGTTGCTACAATAGCTTTTGGAATGGGTATTGACAAGCCAGATGTTCGTTTTGTAATACATCATGATATTCCAAAAAGTATTGAAAGTTATTACCAAGAAACCGGTAGAGCTGGTCGTGATGGAGGAGAAGGACATTGCATAGCTTATTATGCATATAAAGATATTGAAAAGTTAGAAAAATTCATGTCTGGAAAACCTGTTGCTGAACAAGAAATTGGTCATGCTCTTTTACAAGAAATGGTTTCCTATGCGGAAACATCAATTTCTAGAAGAAAATTTATATTGCATTATTTTGGTGAAGAATTTGATAATGACACTGGTGATGGTGGCATGTTGGATGATAATATGAAGTTTCCTAAACCAAAGTCGGAAGCTAAGTCAGATGTTCTTAATATTATTAAGATAATAAATCAAACTAAAGAAATATATAAATCAAAAGATTTAGTTGATATTTTAGTTGGTAAAGAAAATGCATTAATTAAATCCCACAGCATTAGAAATAGCTCATTATTTTCAATTGGAAATGATAAGCCATATGAGTATTGGATGGCTTTGATTAGGCAATGTATAGTTGCTCGATATTTAAAAAAAGAGATAGAAACCTATGGAATTGTTAAAATCACTGAAATGGGTTTTAAATTTTTAAATAAACCTGTGTCTTTCATGATGACAAAAGATCATCATTATACAGGTCAGTCTGTTAAAAATAACTTCACTAAAAGTTCAAATATTTCCGGAGATGATATTTTATTAAAAATGTTAAAGAATCTAAGGAAAGATGTTGCTCATAAATTAAAGATACCTCCATTCGTAATTTTTCAAGATCCCTCCTTGAACGATATGACTTTAAAATACCCTACAACAATCGCTGAAATGTCTACTATTCATGGTGTAGGTGAGGGTAAGTCTAAAAAATATGGTCCAGAATTTATTGAACTAATAACAAATTATGTAAATGAAAATAATATTGCTACAAAGGAAGATGTAGTAGTAAAATCTACTGGTTCAAATTCTGCTTTAAAACTATATATAATTCAAAGTATTGACAGAAAACTTCCTCTTGATGATATTGTTTCTGCTAAGTCACTAGATATGATAGATTTTATAAAAGAGATGGAAGTAATTGTTTATTCTGGCACAAAGCTAAACATAAAGTATTGGATTGATTACTTATTTGACGAAGATCAACAAGAAGAGCTTGGTGAATACTTTATGGAAGCTGAGTCAGATGATATAAAATTAGCAATTGACGAATTTGAAGGAGATTATGAGGAGGAAGACCTTAGACTCTTTAGAATTAAATTCTTGAGTGAAGTTGCAAATTAATACAATTCTGTTTATCAATAGATTAACTAATATTGTATCTTCGCGCACAAAATAAAAACTATATTATGGAAAATGGCTTATATGCAATAGTTGAAACTTCAAAAGGAGAAATTACATTAAACCTAGAATTTGAAAAAACTCCAGCTACAGTAGGAAACTTTGTAGCTCTTTGTGAGGGAGAAATGAAAAACTCATCAAAAGATCTTGGAGTTCCTTATTATGACAACATGAAGTTTCATAGGGTTATTAATGACTTTATGGTGCAAGGAGGTTGCCCATTAGGTACTGGTTCAGGTAACCCTGGTTATAAGTTTGATGATGAGTTCCACCCTGACTTAAAGCATGATAAACCAGGTATTTTATCTATGGCTAATGCTGGTCCAGCAACAAATGGTAGTCAATTTTTTATTACTCATATTCCTACTGCTTGGCTAGATAATAAACATACTGTATTCGGAAATGTTGTTAATGGTATGGATGTAGTTAACTCTATAACGCAGGGTGATGAAATAAAAGTTATTAAAATATCTAGAATTGGAGAGAATGCGAGTAAATTTAAAGCGCTTGATTCTTTTAATTCTCTTAACGAATCTGCAGTTCAAAGACAAAAAGAAATTACAGAAAAAAATCTAAAAGCTTTAAATGATCTTTCTGATGGTTTTGATATTACTGAATCAGGGTTAAGATATAAAATTTCTGAAAAAGGAACTGGTGAAAAGGCTATTAGTGGAAAAAACATTAAGGTTCATTACAAAGGGCAATTATTAGATGGAACAGTTTTTGACTCATCATTTAAAAGAGATGAGCCAATTGAATTCACTTTAGGTATTGGTCAGGTCATCAAAGGTTGGGACGAAGGCTTAGCGCTATTGTCAGTAGGTGACAAAGCTAGGTTCATTATACCTAGTGATCTAGCATATGGTGAAGCTGGTGCTGGTGGAGTTATTCCTGCTAATGCAAATCTAATTTTTGATGTGGAACTTGTAGATGTAATTAGTTAATTTTCTATTTAAATTGTAGTTAATACTAGACTTTAAGACTTGTCATTTTTTTCAATTAATTTGTCTTACTTAAATATTTATTGTTTAATTGTTAATTATTGTAATATGAGCACAGAACTAAATTTTGATGATTTCTCAAAAATAGATATAAGAGTAGGAACTGTTATCGATGCTTATTTTAATAAAGATTCTATAAAGCCAGCATATATCCTAAGTATAGATTTTGGACCTCTAGGAGTTTACAAATCATCAGCACAAATCACAAAAAACTATAAGGCTCAGAGTTTAGTTGATACTCAAGTGACAGCTATAATAAATTTTCCTAAAAAACAAATTGGAAAAACAATGAGTTCTTGCTTAGTTTTAGGTGTAGCACAGTCTGGTGATGTCACATTGATTAAACCATTAGATAGAGTTATTAACGGAAGTGTCGTTTCTTAAATTAAAATTGATCGCTAAAATAAATGGCATTCATTAATAATTTATTAGTACCATACCAAAATGCTCTAAAGTTTGTATTATCTGTAAAACAAGTCACTTGCCCTTTTTTATAACCCCCTGTTTTAAATGGAACACTTAATTTCAAATTTTCTAAATTCTCTTCAGAAACATACCCACTTAGTAAAGGGCTTTCCGTATAAATTATTGGGTTATTATAGCTGATTTCATCAATATCCATAAATATTGTTGTATTTCTAAATAGCGAAATATGTTCGTTTTTATATCCAAAGCTAATAGGGTGACTTAAGTCTAGTTTGGCTTCAAAAATAGCTCCACCTATTACCTGGGCACCACGATGATTATCTTTTTGACCAAAGGATACATTTTTTGTGGGGATTGTACTTGATTTTATTTTTAAATCTAACAACTTATTTTTGTTTACCCAATTCAATGAATTTTTAAAAGTTATTAGATTACCTCCATTTTTTGTCCATTCAATAATTTTTTTTGAATTCATATCGGATAAACCTTTAGAG
The DNA here is from genome assembly GCA_913009535.1 of uncultured Flavobacteriales bacterium. The sequence continues at coordinate 6,560 of CAJVXR010000028.1, forward strand.
CTTGGGATAATTATAGATGAATATTTTGATAAGTCAGATCTGGAAATAGATTTAACATCCAGTTTTGTAACCATAATGTTGTACCTAGTGTCAAAAAGATGCCATATTTCACCTGCATCATAAGAGTTTACTCCTTCCCCAACAATTATGGCAATATTTTGTTTTTCTATTTTTTTAAATTTCGAGCTACCTAGATCTATTCCGTTAGTTAGTCCAGTATTTACACCATCGATAATTAAATGATTTTTGTTTGCTAATTTGTTCAGCAATTCATACAACGATTTACTAGAAATGTTTTGATTTTTTACAGGAATAAGAATTGTTCCATAATCATATTTCTTATTATTTAATACAAATTCTTTTAAAGCTACTTTAGCTATTATATTATGATTTAAAATTTCATTTAAAAGCCCTGGGGAGTAGTAATCGTTCCAACTTAATAAGTATGCATAATCACTTTTAGAATTAACAACTCCATTAGGCAGATTTAAATTTACTATTTCTTCTCCAGCCATATCCATTGAAACATCCATATTATAATCTAAATTAAATGCTAGTGGAAAAGTCCATGCAGAAACATCATAGAATAAACTATCCTGAAAACTTGTTCTTTTTTCAAACATTGCATTTATTAGTTTAAGATTCTTTTGATTTTTAGGAATAATATAAGCGTGTTCTTTTTTATAATTTATTTTTTCTTTTGTAAAATCATTTTTTATTTGATGAAATTTAATTTTATGTCTTTTTAAAATTTCAGCTAAGTGGTAGGCTTTTGCTGCATCTTTTTCATCTCCAAATACTATAGCAGAATTTTTCTCTTTTTTAGCCTCTTCTCTTGAATTTTTATAAAAATTGTATTGATAGTTTAATATTTCTTTTCTCATATTTAAAGCAGCATCGAGGGTAGATAGGCCTGCTGTTAGCTGATTTTTAATTGTAAATGGAAATGTAAGAATTCCGTTATCACTATTTTGAATATGACCTCTAGAGCTAGCTTGTTCAAATAATATTCCAATTCCCCCATTTATATCAGGAAACGTAGATCCTTTTCCGTAGTAAAAGTCATCAAATTGTTCTTCAGAGTAGTATAGTGACCCAATCTGATCAAGTGCTTTTACATGATATTTTGATATTTTTCGGGTAAGATCTTGATTTAATTTCGATGTTAATGGATGAGTTCTTGAAGGTACTCCAGGTTGGAAAAAGAAAGTAGAATTAGTCCCCATTTCGTGATGATCTGTAAGGATATTAGGTAACCATTCGTGAAAAGTTTTAATCCTTGCTCTAGATTCTGGTAACTGAACAGGTAACCAATCTCTGTTCATATCAAACCAATAATGATTAGTTCTTCCCCCCGGCCAAACTTCACTGTATTCTCTGTCATTTGGATCCGGATTTAGATTGATGTTTTTATTACTATTTGCCCAATATGCAAATCTTTGTAGTCCATCAGGATTAAAAGAAGGATCTAACAGTATAACGGTATTCTCTAATAATTGATTTACAAAGTCACTGTTTGATGCTGCTAGGTAATATGCTAACAATAATGCTGAATTAGAACCACTAGGTTCATTACCATGAATAGAAAACCCTTGATAAACAACTAATGGAGTTTTTTCTAGGTTAGGTTCCTGGCTAGAATTTGTTAATGATATATGGTTTTTCTGAATCTCTTTAATATTTTTTTGATTTTTTTCGGAGGTAATAGTTAATAAAACTAAGGGACGGTCCTCAAATGTTTTACCTCTCTTATCGATAGTGATTCTATTTGAACTACTAGCTAATTTCTTCATGTATTCAACAAGTTTATCATGAGTTATATGCCATTTACCAACTTGATGTCCGATAACGCTCTCAGGAGTTGGAATATCTTTATTAAGAGTTGTAATATCTTGCTGTGAAAAATAATACTCTAAATTAACCTCACTTTGACTAAAGGAAATCATTGAAAAGCTTAAAAGCGATAATAAAAAGATATTTTTCATAAAATTTTGATTTAGATATAAATATAAAAAAACCGTAATTATTCATTACGGTTTTTTAAAAAATATTATTAATAGTATTAAATGTCTTCGAAACTCACATCTGTAAAATCTGTAGGTTTATCATCAGTTGGTTTTGTGTCTTCTATATTTTCTGTTTTGATAATCTCACTCTCAGAATATTCTTCTTTTTTAAAATCCTTTTGATGACGTTCACTTATTACTTCTTCTCCTTTTTCATTAACAACGTAATCCGTCATTTCATTAAGTATAGTTGAAAATTCACTAAAGTCTTCTTTGTATAGGTATATTTTATGTTTTTTGTAATGGAAAGAACCATCATCATTAGTAAATTTTTTGCTCTCAGTAAGAGTTAAGTAGTAATCTCCTGCTCTAGTGGACCTTACATCAAAAAAATATGTTCTTCTTCCTGCTCTTAATACCTTAGAAAAAATTTCTTCTCTGTCTTTAAAATCACTGTTTTCCATAATACAAAATTTAATTATTTATTTCAAATCTATAAAAAAAACTAAACTTCACAACTTATTCAGAAATTTCTTTTTCAATTAGTTGTTGCTCGTAGGTTTGTTTATAGTATCCTTTTTTCTCCATTAACTCTGTATGTGTGCCTATATCTTCAATCTTTCCGTTATTTAAAACTATTATTTTATTTGCATTTTTTATAGATGATATTCTATGACTAACAATTATTGATGTTGTTGAGTAGTCTAAATTATTTAAGGAATTTATAATATTCTCCTCTGTTTCTGTATCAACTGCAGAAAGACAATCATCAAAAATTAATAGTTTTGGTTTACGGATTAATGCTCTTGCGATTGATATTCTTTGCTTTTGTCCTCCACTTAAATTAACTCCTCTTTCTCCTAAAATAGTTTTATACTTATTTTTGAAGCCTAAAATATCAGTATGAATATCTGAAATTTTACTAACTTCTATAACTTCTTTTATACTAGAATTAATAGATCCAAATTTTATATTATTCTCTATAGAATCAGAAAACAAAAATACATCCTGTGGTACATATCCAATTTGGGATCTCAAAGATTTAATATTAACTTCTTCAATATTTTTATTATCAATAGTTATATCTCCATTATCAATGTTATACAATCTGACAATTAGATTTAGTAGTGTAGATTTACCGGACCCTGTTTTACCAATAATCCCTAGCTTATCTCCAATGTTAAGTTTAAAATTAATGTCTTTTAGAGCTTTTATTCCGGTGTCCTTGTAAGTGAAACCTACATTTTTAAACTCAATCCCTCCATTTATTTCTACTTGTTCTTCGCTTTTATTTATTATTTCAGATTTTTGTTTTAAAAACTCATTTATTCTTTTTTGAGATGCTTCCGCTTGCTGTATTATAGAACTTATCCAGCCTAGTGATGCAACAGGCCATGTTAACATATTAACATATATGATAAATTCAGCTATTGTACCAATCCCCTCTAACTTGCCTTCCAGGTATTGTATACCACCAACGTAAATCACTAATAAATTACTAAGACCTATTAATAAAATCATTAGTGGAAAAAATAATGCTTGAAGTTTAACTAGACTTATTTGGCTTTTTTTACATTTTTCTGAAAGAGCTTCGAAGTCTTTAGAGTTTTTTCCTTCAATTGAATAAGATTTTATAAGGCTTATTCCACTAAAAGATTCTTGACTAAACGAAGATAATTCGGATAGACATTCTTGAACAATTGTACTTTTTTTATTAATTAACTTACTTAATTTGTATATCGTAATGGATAAAAATGGTAAAGGGCTTAATGTGTAAAAGGTAAGTATAGGTGATTGTTTATACATGTATATAACAACTATAATTAGTAGAGTTATAGTATTTATTGAATACATTAAAGCAGGGCCAACATACATTCTAACTTTTGCTACATCTTCACTTATTCTATTCATCAAATCTCCAGTTTGATTCATTTTATAGAAATTCAACGATAATTTTTGATATTGACTATATATTTCATTTTTTAAATCAAACTCAACATACCTGGAAACATTGATAATAGTTTGCCTTGTTAAAAACGTAAATAATCCTGCAAGAGCTGAAGCTAGTAGAATTAAAAATATATTTGTTATTAATTCACTTTCAACTAGCTTTAAATCAGTACTTAGTCCTGTTCTGTAATCATCAATAACATTAATAGAATTTCTTATTAGACCAGGAGTAATTAGTAATAACATCCTAGCGGCAATTATTATTATAATTCCACTTATTAAATTTTTCTTATACTTAAAAAAGTATTTATTTATGTAGGATAACTCTTTCAATTAATATATGTATTTAAATGTCTAACTTATAAATAATACTTCATATTTTATATTATATTGCGCAAAATTAGAGTAAAGTTTTTTAATTAATATTAATATCCATAAATAGTTCTTTAAAATGTTAAACAGAAGACATATACGTCTAAAAATTATGCAACTAATTTATGCATTAAAAATATCCGATTTCAATTATGATAAGGATATTAATCATCAATTATTTAAAAGTCTCGAAGATATTTATGATTTATATCTTATTTTAATCTCTCTAATGATTGAAGTTCAAATCAAAGCCGAAACCTATCTTAAAATAGCTCAAAAAAAACATTTAGCTACCTCTGATGATATTAACCCTAATAAAAAGTTTATTAATAATAGGATGTTACTATTGTTAAGAACTAACAAGTTAATAGAAGGGGAGTTAAAAAAAAGAAAATTAAATGTATGGAAGTTAGATAATGAATATGTTGATGCTGTTTTTCATGATTTAATAAAAAGCGATCTTTATTCTGATTATTTAAGTGATTCTAATGATGATTTCAATTCAGATAAGATATTTATTGTTTCTTTTTTTAAAAAAATAGTAGCTACTAATGAAAAGCTATATAATTACTTAGAAGATAAAAACATTACATGGAGTGATGATTTTCCTGTCGTAAATACTTCAATAGTTAAAATGCTAAACAAGTCAAATGATGATTCTCCTATGTCATATTTTATTCCTACTCTTTTCAAGGATTCAGATGATAAAGAATTTGCTGGAGATTTATTAAAATTAACAGTTAATAATTTTAAAACTTATAATGATGAAATTTCAAAGAAAACTGCAAATTGGGATCCAGACAGAATTGCTAACATAGATTATGTTATTTTGAATTTAGCTATAAGTGAATTTCTTAATTTCCCAACTATTCCATTGAAGGTTACCATCAATGAATACATCGAATTATCAAAAGAATACTCTACACCCAAGAGTAATGTGTTTGTTAATGGTATATTAGACGCGATTGTAAAAGACTATTCTAAAAATGGTTTAATCAATAAAGAGGGTAGAGGTTTGGTGGAATAAGTTTTTTTTCTATTTTTACCATATAATATAAAATATTAATTACAAATACATCAAAATGAAAAACATAATTCTTTTATCTGCATTATCTCTAATTTTCACTTTAACTTCTTGTAAAAATGATCCATTCAGTAAGGTGGATACTAAAAATGTCGAAGTTGCTTCAAAGCGAGATGCTGTATCAACAAGTTTTGCTGAAATGACATTTGACAAAACTAATCATGACTTTGGCACTATTAGTAATGGAGCTGCACAAGAAACTGTATTTAGTTACACAAATACAGGAGATAGTCCATTAGTAGTTACTGATATAAAAAGCACATGTGGATGTACTGTTCCTCAAGGTTGGAGTAGACAACCATTATCTCCTGGGGAATCTTCTCAATTTACTGTTAAGTTTAACGGAAAAGGTGCGAATAAAGTATCTAAAACTGTAACTGTTACTGCGAATACAAAAAAAGGTAAAGAGTCAGTTAGAATCTCTGCTTTTATAAATAATCCTAACTCTGTTAAGCAACCAATGTTACCTAAACTAAATCAATAATGGAAGGTTCTATGGATTATATTTTTCCACTAGCAATGCTTGCTATCTTTTACTTCTTTATTCTTAGACCCCCTATGCAGAGGTCTAAAAAAGAAAAGCTGTTTAGTACTTCTCTAAAAAGAGGCGATAGAATAGTTACTAAAAGTGGTATGTATGGAAAGATTTTTGAATTAAATGACAAAGACAATAGCTGTGTTATTGAAACTCAGGCAGGTAAAATTAAATTTGATCGAGCTGCCATCTCTATGGATATGAGTGAGAAGTTAAATAAACCTTCTACAAAAGTTAAATAGTCTTCTTATAATCAGTTGTTATTTCACAAACTTTACATATAACTTTTATTGCACTTATCATGCTATTAACAGGTAAATACTCGTATTTACCGTGGAAGTTGTGACCTCCTGCAAATATATTAGGGCAGGGTAATCCCATATAACTTAATTGTGAACCATCTGTGCCACCTCTGATAGGTTTTATTAGTGGTTTAATATTTAGTGCTTTCATGGCTTTTTCAGCAATATCTACAATATGCATGTGAGGCTCTACCTTCTCTTTCATATTAAAGTACTGATCGGTAATTTTTATTTCAAATATATTTTGATCAAACTCTTTATTTAACCTTTCAACAAGATTGATTAAAAATGCCTTTCTATTTTTAAATTTATTTAAGTCATGATCTCTAACTATATATTGAAGATCTGTCTGCTCTACTAATCCCTTTATCGACGTTAAATGATAAAACCCTTCGTATCCTTCAGTTTTTTCAGGGGTTTCATTTAAAGGAACCATGTTTATAAATTTACTAGCATAATACATCGAGTTTACAAGTTTACCTTTTGCGTATCCTGGGTGAACTATCCTCCCTTTAATTTTTATAATTGCAGATGCAGCGTTGAAGTTTTCATATTCTAATTCCCCTATTTGACTGCCATCCATTGTGTAAGCCCAGTCAGCTCCAAATTTAGCGACATCAAATTTATGAGCTCCTCTTCCAATTTCTTCATCTGGAGTAAAACCAATTTTAATATCACCATGCTTTATTTCAGGGTTATTTATTAAAAATTCCATTGCAGAAATAATTTCACATACACCTGCTTTATCATCCGAACCTAGTAGTGTATTTCCATCTGTTGTAATTATAGTCTGTCCTTTGTATTGTTTGATTTCAGAAAAATATTCAGAAGATAGTATTATGTTCTTATTTTTATTTAAAACAATATCACCTCCGTTATAATTTTTTACTATTTGAGGATTAATGTTAGTTCCAGAAAAATCAGGTGAAGTATCGAAATGTGATATAAACCCTATGGTTGGACATTTTTTTTTAATATTAGAAGGAAGAGTTGCATAAATATATGCATTCTCGTCAATGGAGACTTTGCTTAATCCTATATGATTTAAATCTTGAACCAGCTTATTTGCAATATTCCACTGCTTTTTTGTACTAGGAGTTGATTCTGAGTTAGCGTCACTTTGTGAATCAATTTTTACATAAGAAATAAAGCGATCTATAATTTTTTTTTCATCTAACATAGAATATCATTTTATTCAAAATTATGTATCTAAATAATAACTGGCAAGAACTATCTGACATACTTTTTTGTTCATTGTTTTTATTTTACTTTTGTTTACTATTTAATAAATTAATAATGTATAAGAAATTAATTTTACCAATTCTTTTTTTAGTAGACCCAGAGAAAATACATGACATCATATTTTTCTCGATTAAGATTTTATTTAAAATTCCATTTGTCAATTTAATTGTCCGTAAGATTTATTGTATAAATGATTCAAGATTAGAAAAAACATTATTTGGAATTAATTTTAAAAACCCTGTTGGTTTAGCAGCTGGTTTTGATAAAAATGCTGAATTATACAAGGAGTTAAGCAGTTTCGGTTTTGGTTTTATTGAAATCGGAACAGTCACTCCCAAGCCTCAGTCTGGAAATCCAAAGAAGCGACTTTTTCGCCTAGTAGAGGATTCGGGTATTATTAATCGAATGGGATTTAATAATGTAGGTTTAGAAGAGGTAATCAAAAATTTAAAAAACAACAAAACTGTATTAATTGGGGGTAATATTGGTAAAAACAAGATTACTCCCAATTCTTTAGCGATTGATGACTATATAGCTAGCTTTAATCTACTATTTAATTATGTTGATTATTTTGTTGTAAATGTTAGTTCACCAAACACTCCTAATTTAAGAGATTTACAAGAAAAAGAGCCATTAACAAAATTAATCAACTCTCTACTTTTAATTAACCGAGCAAAAGAATCACCGAAACCTGTATTACTTAAAATCGCACCTGATTTAAATGATAATCAATTAATGGATATTATATCTATAGTCAAGGATACTGGGCTCGATGGAATAATTGCAACTAATACGACTATTAACAGACAAAATTTGAAATCAGACAATAAAAAAGAATTAGGTGGATTAAGTGGTAAACCTTTAAACTCAAGATCTACTGAGGTAATTAAATTCATTTCAAAAAATAGTAATAAAACTATTCCCATAATTGGAGTAGGAGGTATTCACTCTGTTGAAGATGCG
>CAJVXR010000029.1 GCA_913009535.1 uncultured Flavobacteriales bacterium
TATTAATACAAAATGGATATAATGTTCAAAGATCAGGTGATGTTATTTTTAAGCTAAAAGAAAATGTTATCAGCTATGGAAATAAGGGAACTACTCATGGGTCAGGATATTCTTATGATACGCATGTACCGCTCATTTTTTTCGGTAAAAAAATAGTACAAGGGGAGTCTGAAGTAAGAACTAAAATTACAGATATTGCACCAACAGTAGCTCAGTTAATGGGATTAAAAGATATGAATGCTTCCACTGGAGATGTGTTGACTTTTGTAATTCAGAACTAGGTTGCTTTTTTTGTAAGAGATAAATTAACCTCACTTATAAAATCTAGAATTTCTTTTTTTCCAAGAAATTTAGAACTAGATGTTATGAAAAAATTAGGTAATATTTCCCAGTCTTCTTGTAGTCTTAGTTTATATTTTTCAAGATTGGATTGGATTACATTTGGCTTTAATTTATCACATTTCGTGAATATTATAGAAAATGATATTGAATTTTGAGCTAGCCAATTAATAAACTCAATGTCAATTGGGAGTGGGCTGTGTCGTATGTCGATTAGTACAAATGCCGATATCAATTGCTCTCTTTCCTTAAAGTAGTTAGTGATAAATTTTTGAAATATATTTTTTTGGGATCTTGACACTTTAGCATAGCCGTACCCTGGAAGATCTACTAAATTCCAATTATCATTTATTAAAAAATGATTAATTAGCTGTGTTTTACCTGGTCTTGAAGAGGTCTTTGCTAAGTTCTTTTGATTGGTTAGCATATTTATAAGGGAAGACTTTCCTACATTAGATCTACCTATAAAAGCGTATTCAGGTATATTAGTCTTTGGGCAATTGGATACGTTCTGATTACTCACAACAAATTTTGCTGATTTAATTTGCATTATATATTAGATTTATATAATCTTTCTATCAGAAAGCCAGTTGATTACAATTTTATTGAATTTATCAGGGTGTTCCATCATTGCAGCATGGCCACATTTCTTTAACCAAAAGAGGTTTGAGTCTGGAAGTAATTTATGAAATTCATCAGCAACATCTGGAGGAGTAACTATGTCGTTTTCCCCCCATATTATGCACACAGGTAAATTCATTTTAGTTAAATCTTTTGCCATGTTATGTCTTATAGCGCTTTTAGCTATAGCTAATGTTTTTATTAATTTGCGTCTGTCATTGACAGTTTCAAAAACTTCATCAACTAATTCTTTAGTAGCTACTTTTGGATCATAAAAAACCTCTTCTACTTTAGCTTTCATCACATTATAATCTCCTCTTCTAGTGTATCCACTACCCATGGCGCTTTCGTATAGTCCTGAGCTGCCAGTTAACACTAATGCTGCTGCTTTTTTTTCAAATAGTTTTGTGTAGTACAGGCCAACGTGTCCGCCAAGAGAATTTCCAAGTAGTATGAATTTATCCAAATTTTTAAATTTGATAAAGTCATTTAAATATTCAGCAAAAGCTTTTACGGAAGTATTTAATAATGGAAGGTCATAAAGTGGTAATTCAGGAACTAGTACTTTGAAATTATTTTCACTGAAAAAAGTGATTAGTTTTTCAAAGTTGGTTAGTCCTCCCATAAGACCATGTAGGAAAATGATTGGTGTTCCGTTTCCTTCTTCTATGTATTTAAATTTATTTTCTTCTTTGGGGGTGAAATTCATAAGCAATTTATTCCATTGCAAAATTACACATATTTTATTAAAGATTATACTATATGCTTTTTTATTAAAATATAGACTTTATTAACAACTCACTTATTGGTTTTGTTAATTAATTATTACACCAGTTTAATATACTGAAAATCAATACTTTATATTAAATAAATTATTTTTTTGTCGACTTTTTGTGCTTTTAATAGATATTTATTAACAATGTGGTATTAAGTGGTAAAATGTGGTAACTTTTTTCTTAAATTTGATTGAATCAATTATTGATAATTAAATGAAGCCACTTATAGGTACACATGAATGTAAAGCAGATGTTAAAGGCAGAATTATGATGCCTTCTTCTTTAAAGAAACAGCTATCTGGAGTTTTGCAAGATGGTTTTGTTTTAAAACGTGCTGTTTTTCAAAACTGTTTAGAGTTGTATCCAATTACAGAGTGGAATGATCTAATTGAAAAGGTGAATTCTTTAAATAGATTTAAGAAGAAGAACAATGATTTTATAAGAAGGTTCACAGCAGGAGTAAGGCTTTTAGAGCTAGATACCTCTGGAAGATTTTTAATTCCTAAGGATCTGATTGAATTTGCTGAGATATCGAAAGATATTGTTATTTCTTCATCAGTAAATATCATAGAGATTTGGGATAAGAGTTGTTATGAAAAAGTCTTGAAAGATTCAGCTATTGATTTTGCTGAACTGGCGGAAGATGTAATGGGAAACGATGAATAAGTTATGAAATACCATAATCCTGTTTTGTTAAATGAGTCAGTAGCAGGTTTAGACATATTAGAAGATGGTATCTATGTGGATGTTACTTTCGGCGGCGGCGGGCATAGCAAAGAGATTTTAAAAAAATTGGGTAATAGTGGTAGATTAATTGCCTTTGATCAAGACCAAGACTCTATTGAGAATAAAATAGATGATGACAGGTTTTTATTGATAAATAAAAATTTCATGTATTTAAAAGAAAACCTTCTAAGTAACAATATTGATAAAGTAGATGGTATACTAGCAGACTTTGGGATTTCATCTCATCAAATTGATGTACCAGAGCGAGGTTTTTCAATCAGATATGATGCTGATTTAGATATGAGAATGGATCAAAGTACTGAGCTGACAGCTTTTGATATCGTAAATAACTATTCTTTTGATCAACTAACTAAAATATTCTTTGAATATGGAGAATTAAGAATGGCTCGTGTTATCTCCACAAAAATTATTGAAGCAAGATTGATTTCTGAAATTAAAACAACATTAGAGTTTAATGAATTATTGTTGACTATTCTTCCTAAGAAAAGAAGTATCAAATTGTTGGCTCAAATATATCAAGCTTTAAGAATAGAGGTGAATTCAGAGCTTGAAGTTATTAAATCTTTTTTAATTCAGTCTCAAGAAGTCTTAAGAACAAAAGGTAGGCTTAGTATTATTTCTTACCATTCATTGGAAGATCGCTTAGTGAAGCGATTTATCAGAAATGGTTTATTTGAAGGGGATGCGGAAAAAGATCTTTACGGAAATGTGCAAATACCATTTAATAAAATAGGGAAATTAATAACTCCCGATGAAAGTGAGATTAAACAAAATAACAGAGCAAGGAGTGCGAAATTAAGAATAGCAGAAAAAAACTAAAATGAAAAATAAAATAATCCAATTTGTAAGAGGCTCTTTTCTTTTAAGTAAAGACTCATCTAAAAATTGGAGTTTAATTTTATTCTTCTCTTTTTTAAGTTTATTAATGATTTATAGTTCTCATAGCGTAGATAGAAAGATTCATAATATCGCTCAAATTAATGAAAGTGTAAAATCACTTCGATCTGAGTTTGTGGATACAAGAACAATTCTTATTAGGTATAAAATGGAGTCGTCAGTTTCAAAAAAAATTAACCAATTGGGGATTATCTCATCGACAGAACCTCCAATGAAAATAATTATAAGCAAATAACTTGGCTACAACAAAAAAACATATTATCAATAGAACATATATAGTATCAGCACTGATATTGATACTAGCTATTTCTATTGTTGTCAAGTTAATTAATATACAATTTGTAAAAGGAGATTACTATATAGGTTTGTCTGAAGAGAATAATATTAAAAATATTATAATTCCTGCAAATAGGGGAAGTGTATATTCGTCCGGAGGTAAGCTTCTTGCCACTTCCGTTCCAAAATATGATATACGTTTTGATGCTTTAGCTCCCTCTGATAAAAACTTCAATGAAAACCTAACTAAGCTATCCAATAGTCTTTCAGTTTTCTATAATAAGCCAGCTAATTATTATATGAAATTGCTTAAAAATGCTAGAGATTCTAAAAACAGATACTTATTAATAGCAAGGAACTTAGGCTATAACGATCAAGTCAAGATTAAAAATTTTCCACTACTTAATCTAGGTTCTTTTAAAGGGGGGTTAATTATTGAGCAGAAAACCAAACGTGACTACCCAATGGGTGGTGTCGCTCAAAGAACTATAGGATACGAAAGAAAAGATGATCAAGGTAATGTAACTAGACCCGGAATTGATGGTGCTTTTGGATCCAAGTACTTGCAAGGAGTAGACGGAAAAAGGTTATCACAAAAAATTGGTAAAGGTCAATGGAAGCCAATAGAAGATTTTAATCAAATTGAGCCTCAAGATGGTCTTGATATATATACTACAATAGATGTAAAGATTCAAGATGTTGCTCATTTTGCATTACTGGAGCAGTTGGAGAAATTCAAGGCTGATCATGGTAGTGTTGTAGTTATGGAAGTATCTACTGGTGAGGTTAAAGCTATCTCTAATCTTGGTAGAACTTCTGTTGGAACGTATTACGAAAAGTTAAATTATGCAGTGGGTGAATCCCATGAGCCTGGATCTACTTTTAAACTAATGGGAATGGTTGCTGCACTTGAAGACAAGGTTGTGGATACCAGTGATGTCATTGATACTGAAAGAGGAGTTTTGAGTTTTTACGGAAGAAATGTAAGAGATTCTAAAAAAGGAGGTTATGGTAAGATTTCTGTAGCAAAGGCATTTGAGGTTTCCTCTAACACCGCTATGGTTAAATTAGTTAATGACAATTATAAAGATAATCCTGAAAAATTTATTGACAGGCTTTATAGTATGGGTTTAAACAACACTCTTGACTTACCAATTCTTGGAGAAGGGATTCCTAAAATAACACATCCCTCCGATAAAAACAATTGGGATGGACTAGACTTGCCGTGGATGGCTTTTGGATATGGTGTTTCAATTACTCCACTTCAAACCTTAGCGTTTTACAATGCGATAGCTAATGATGGGGTTATGCTTAAACCGAGATTCTTAAAAGAAGTTAAAGACTTTGATAAAACTATAGAGGTATTTAACAAAGAAGTTATTAACCCATCTGTATGTTCCAAAGAAACTGCAAGGAAAGTTCAAAAGATGATGCAAAATGTTGTTGAAAAAAAGCACGGTACCGCACATAATATTTATTCTCCAAGTTTTTCTATGGCTGGTAAAACAGGAACTTGTCAGACAGAATATTGGAAAGAATCAGGTCTTTATATCTCTTCATTTGCAGGTTATTTCCCTGCTGAAAACCCTAAATATTCATGTATAGTAGTTATTCATAAACCAGAAAAGAAAATTGGATATTATGGAAATGTTGTTGCTGCTCCAGTTTTTAAAAAAATTGCCCAAAAGATTTATTCTGATACTGCAATAGAAGATCGTTTAAAAGAAATTGAAATTTCTGAGCTTGAGTCTAAAAATGAGATATATATAACTTCAGATGAAGATAGGTCATTAATGCCCAATGTTACAAAATTAAATTTGTCAGATGCTATAGCTCTTTTAGAGAATCTAGGTTTAGTTGTCGAAGTATCTGGTAACGGAAATAAGATAAATCAATCTGTTAAATCTGGCTCGAAAATAAATAAGAATCAAAAGGTAATACTAAAGCTAAGTTGAAAGAATTAAAAGAAATATTATATAAAGTTAAAATCTCTAAGGTAATTGGATCTACTTCTATTTCTGTTAGTAAATTATGTATTGACTCAAGAGAAATACAAGCCAATGATTTGTTCATTGCAATAAAGGGTAATGCTGTTGATGGTCATAGGTTTATTGAAGCTGCCATTAAATCAGGAGCAACATCTATTGTATGTGAATCAATCCCCAGTGATACTCAAAACGGAATTACTTATTTAGAAGTTAATTGCTCTAGAGAAGCACTTTCTATCATTTCGTCAAATTATTATGATAATCCGTCAGAAAAATTAAAATTAGTTGGAGTAACTGGTACTAATGGAAAAACTACAATAGCAACACTTTTATTTGACTTGTTTAAAATCGCTGGATTTAAAACAGGTCTTATATCAACAGTGAAGATTTGTATTGATGACAACAGTCTAAACTCAGAGCAAACTACACCAGACTCTTTAAGGATAAATTATTTATTATCTGAAATGTTAGCTAAAGGAGTGAAATATTGCTTTATGGAGATAAGTTCCCATGGGATTCACCAAAAGAGAATTAACGCATTGACATTCTCGGGAGGTATTTTTTCTAATCTAACCCACGATCATTTAGATTATCATTCTAGTTTTTCTGAGTATAGAGATATAAAAAAAGAATTTTTCGATAACCTACCGAAAGAGTCGTTTTCACTTATAAATAAAGATGATAAAAACGGCAATTTCATGATTCAAAATACTGCTTCTAAAGTATCCTTTTATGCATTAAATTCTTATGCTGATTTTAAGATTAAAATTTTAGAAAAATCGATTGAAGGGATGTTACTAAAAATTGACCAAACTGAATTATGGACCACCCTTTCTGGAAAGTTTAACGCTTATAATTTACTATCTGTTATTTCTGCCGGAATATTGTTGGGTATTCCAAAAGAGAAGACTTTAGAGTATGCAAGTTTACTAAAGAGTGTTAGGGGGAGATTTGAATATGTGATTGTTAATGGGATTACAGCAGTAGTGGATTATGCACATACACCAGATGCGCTTAAAAATGTTATACAAACAATAAATGATATCAGAACTGGTAATGAGTCTCTAATTACCGTTGTAGGCTGTGGAGGAGATAGAGATTCGATGAAAAGACCTTTGATGGGGGGAATATCTAGCTCACTCAGTTCAAAAGTAATATTTACAAGCGATAACCCAAGATCTGAATCTGCAGAGTTAATTATAGAGCAGATGAATTCTGGAGTAAATCCAGTTGATTTTAAAAAAGTACTATCAATACTATCTAGAGAAGAAGCGATAAAGACGGCATGTCAATTAGCTAGTCCTAAGGACATAATTTTAATTGCGGGAAAAGGACACGAAACGTATCAAGAAATAAATGGAAAAAAAAATCACTTTGATGATTATGAAATTGTAAAAAATTATTTAACAAAAATTATATAATATGCTTTATTATTTATTTGAATATTTAGAACAGCAATACCAACTTCCCGGAGCGTCGTTATTTAATTATATTTCGTTTAGATCTGCAGCTGCAATAATAACTTCACTTTTAATATCTACAATATTTGGAAAAAAAATTATTGAATTTTTAAAATTCAAACAAATTGGTGAATCCATACGAGATTTAGGTTTAGAGGGGCAGAAAGAAAAGGCGGGTACTCCAACTATGGGTGGTGTAATTATAATAATTGCAACATTGATACCAGTCATGTTATTTTCTAAGCTAGAAAATATTTATATCATCTTGTTGATTATAACAATGTTATGGATGGGTTTAATTGGATTTGCTGATGATTATATTAAGAAATTCAAATCAGATAAAGATGGACTTAAGGGTTATTTAAAAATTATTGGTCAAGTTATATTGGGAGTATTTGTAGGTTCTGTTCTTTATTTTCATCCACAAGTTACAATAAAAGATAAGCCACAAAACCCAAATCAAATAGTGAATGTAGTAAATAGCGAAGTAAATGATTTAAGAGTTGAGCAAAAGTCAACTCGAACTACTATACCTTTTTTTAAAAATAACGAATTTGATTATTCTAAATTGATCACATGGATAAGTCCAGGTATGAAAAAATATTCATGGATTATTTTCATTCCATTTGTAATATTTATTGTTACTGCAGTTTCAAATGGAGCGAATCTAACGGACGGAATAGATGGTTTAGCCGCAGGAACATCTGCAATAATTGTTCTAACACTAGGTATTTTCACTTGGGTTTCAGGAAACATCATATTTTCGGAATACCTGAATATTATGTATATCCCAAGAGTAGAGGAAATGACAATTTTCATTGCGGCTTTTGTAGGTTCTTTAATTGGTTTTTTATGGTATAATACTTATCCAGCACAAGTTTTTATGGGTGATACAGGTAGTTTAGCAATCGGAGGGGTTATCGCTGTTATCGCTATCGCAGTTAGAAAAGAATGGCTAATTCCAATATTATGTGGAATATTTTTAGTTGAAAATTTATCTGTTATTCTGCAAGTTTCCTATTTTAAATTCACTAGAAAAAAATATGGCACCGGCAAAAGAATATTTAAAATGTCTCCGCTTCATCATCATTACCAAGTTAGTGGATTTCACGAAAGTAAAATAGTAACCAGATTTTGGATAGTAGGTATTTTACTGGCTATTATTTCAATTGTAACCTTAAAAATTAGATAAAAATGATATTAGTCTTGGGTTCAGGGGAGAGTGGAGTTGGTTCAGCCTTATTAGCTAAATCAAAAGGACTTCCTGTATTTGTTTCTGATAGCAGTTTAATTAAAAAGGATTACAAAGACATACTAATAAGTAATCAAATTAATTTCGAAGAAAAGGGTCATTTATTTGCTTCTACAATGGTGGTTGACTATGCCATTAAAAGTCCTGGAATTCCAGATTCCTCAAAAATTGTTCAACAATTGATTAGTAAAAACATACTAGTTATTTCTGAAATTGAATTTGCATACAAATTTATTGACGCTAAGATTATTGGTGTAACTGGTAGTAATGGTAAAACCACAACTTCTTCTCTTATTTACGAAATTTTAATAAATGCAGATTTTGATGTGGATATAGCGGGAAACATTGGAACTAGTTTTGCTACAAAAATCAACGATAAACAGAAAAAAAACTATGTTCTTGAGCTAAGTAGTTTTCAGTTAGATGGGATTGTTAAATTCAACCCACATATTGCTGTTATGACTAGCCTATCTCCAGACCATCTGGATAGATATGAAGATAATTATGAAAATTATATTAAATCGAAATTTAATATAATTAAAAATCAAACTTCAACGGACTATTTTATTTACGACTTGGAAGACTTGCAAATTTTAAAATTTATAAAAAATAACTCTCAAGATATTAAATCTACTCTTTTGCCTTTTTCAATTTCAAAGACAAAAGAGAGTGTTACTTATTTTGAAGACAATAATATTATTTCAATTATCAATAAAAAAAAAATAATTATGCCAACAAATAACTTTCCTTTAATAGGCACTCATAACCTTAAAAATGCTATGGCTGCAACTACGGTTGCCAATCTTTTAAAAATTCGAAAAGAGACTATTCGTAAAAGCTTAGAGCATTTTCAAGCCGTAGAGCATAGACTTGAGCATGTTTTGAAAATTAATAAAGTAAATTATATTAATGATTCAAAGGCTACTAACGTGAATGCTGCCTACTACGCATTAGATAGTATGGAATCTTCAACGGTATGGATTGTTGGAGGCATTGATAAAGGAAATAAATATGAAGAGCTTTTTTCACTAGTTAATGAAAAAGTTAAAGCGATCATTTGTCTAGGAAAGGACA
Organism: uncultured Flavobacteriales bacterium; assembly: GCA_913009535.1. The sequence continues at coordinate 9,431 of CAJVXR010000029.1, forward strand.
ATAAAAAAATAATTGAAAATTTTGAAAATTTAGTCGAATATATTACAGAAGTTAAGACAATGTCTGAAGCCGTGAAAGAAGCTTATGCTATAGCGAAATCTAATGATAGTGTATTGTTGTCTCCAGCTTGTGCCAGTTTTGACTTGTTTGAAAATTATGAGGATAGAGGCGAACAATTTAAAGCAGAGGTAAGGAAGTTATAATGAAAAGAATATTAAATCACATAAGCGGAGATAGACCTGTTTGGGCAATTGCTACACTGTTGGCTATTTTCTCATTTCTGCCTGTATATAGTTCTTCCAGTAATTTAGCTTATTTGTATGGAAATGGAAATACCCTTGGATATATTTTCAAACATTTAATCCACCTTTTTCTAGGATTTTCTATTATGTATGGAGCACATAAAATACCTTACAATTATTTCAAAGGAATTTCTCTTCTAATGATTCCAGTAATTATTGTACTGCTGGCATATACGATTTTTCAACCCGTGATATCGGACTCAATGACTAATTCAAGTAGATGGATTAAAATACCAGTCTTAGGTTTTACATTTCAACCATCTACTTTAGCTTCTAGTATACTTTTAATTTACATAGCCAGGTATCTAGCTAAAATTAAAGATGATGTGGTAGCTTTTTCTAAAACTATAGTGCCGCTTTGGATACCAGTATTTATAGTCCTGGCTTTAATTTTTCCTGCTAATTTCTCCACTGCTGCTATTTTATTTGTGTTGGTTTTAATTATTTGTTTTTTAGGTGGGTATCCTATAAAACACCTTTTACTTATAATTTCAACAGGAGTGTTTGTTCTAACTATATTTATTTTGACTATAAAGGCGTATCCGGACATAATGCCAAACCGGGTAGATACTTGGACAAGTCGTGTTGAGAATTTTATTAACTCTGAAAATACCGAATCTAACTATCAGATTGAAAAAGCAAAGATAGCTATTGCTACTGGTGGAATTAAAGGACTAGGTCCTGGAAAAAGCATTCAAAAAAATTTCCTACCACAATCTTCGTCGGATTTTATTTATGCTATTATAATTGAAGAGTTTGGTTTAATCGGAGGTCTATTTTTAGTCATTCTTTATTTATGGTTTTTATTTCGAATAGTAATTATATCTAATAAGTCGGAATCTATATTTGGATCCCTTTTGGCCGTATCTATGGGGCTTCCAATTGTATTTCAAGCATTTATTAATATGTCTGTGGCGGTTGAGTTAATGCCCGTTACAGGACAAACTTTGCCGTTAATTAGTAGTGGTGGTACTTCTATCTGGATGACGTGTTTTTCTATTGGTATAATTTTAAGTGTAAGTAAGAATTACGAAAAGGAAGATGAAATAATAGATCAAAATAACCCATTAGAAATATTAAAAGAAACTATTTAAATGAGAAATTTAAACTTTATAATATCAGGAGGTGGAACAGGTGGACATATTTATCCTGCAATTTCTATTTCTAATGAATTAAAGCTTAGATATCCAAATTCAAAAATCTTATTTGTAGGAGCTAATAATCGAATGGAAATGCAAATAGTCCCTAAACACGGCTTTAAAATCATTGGATTATGGATTTCTGGATTTAGTAGAAGTTTCTCTATTGAAAATTTGATTTTTCCTTTAAAACTTTTAGTTAGCTTAATAAGGTCAGTTCTTATAATAAAAAGTAACAAACCTGATTTAGTAATTGGTACTGGCGGTTTTGCTAGTGGCCCTATTGTATACATTGCTTCACTATTTGGAATTCCTACTGTAATTCAAGAGCAAAATTCTTACCCTGGAGTAAGTAATAAAATACTTGGAAAAAGAGCAAATAAAATCTGTGTTGCTTATGATAATCTTGACAGGTTTTTTGATAAGAATAAAATTGTATTTACCGGTAACCCAGTTAGGTCAGATATAAAAAAGATAAATATAAAAACCACGAGTGCTTCTAACTTTAAACTAGAAGAAAATAAAAAAACAGTATTAATTATTGGAGGCAGTAACGGCTCTAGAGAAATTAATAAAGCCATTATGAATAATTTGGAATTATTTAATTCATTAGATATTCAAGTCCTATGGCAGTGTGGTAAAATTTATTATGAACAGTACAAGAATTTAAATGCTAATAAGAGTGTTAGGGTATGTGCTTTTATAGACGAAATGAATTTAGCTTATGATTTAGCAGATATTATTATCTCTAGGGCTGGAGCGAGTTCAATATCAGAACTTTGTATTGTTGGTAAGCCAGTTATTTTTATACCCTCTCCAAATGTTGCAGAAGATCATCAAAGTAAAAATGCATATAGTTTAGTAAACAAAAAAGCTGCAATAATGATAGAAGAAAAAAATATTAATAAAGATTTTAAAAATTCATTTTCCAGATTAATTAATAATGAAGAGCTTCAACTTGATTTGTCAAGGAACATTTTAAAGCAAGCGAAATTAAACGCTACAAAAGATATTGTTAACGAAATAGAAAAATTACTATAATGAAATTAGATAATTATAATAATATTTTTTTTATTGGAATAGGTGGCTCAGGAATGAGCGCTTTAGCAAATTACTTTATCGGAGAAAATAAAAAAGTAGGTGGTTATGATAAATTCCAATCTACAAATACAAATAATTTAGAATTTAATGGAGTAAGTGTTATTTACAAGGACAATATTGAGGATGTAGCTAATGAATATTTGGACTTTAGAAATACACTGGTTATATATACGCCTGCTGTTCCAGCTTCCTCAAAACTATTAGAATACTTTATTTATAATGACTTTAAAGTATTAAAAAGAGCAGAAGCCTTAGGGTTAATTGCAAATTCTAGTTTTTGTGTAGCCATAGCTGGAACCCATGGTAAAACAACTACTACTACTATATTAGGTCATTTACTTAAATCCTGTAATAAATCGGCTACTATATTTTTAGGAGGGATCTCTGAAAATTATAATTCAAACTTAATTGTAAATGGTAAAGATATCTGCGTAGTTGAAGCGGATGAGTTTGATAAATCTTTTCTTACTTTAAAACCAAATATTGCATGTATAACTTCAATTGATGCAGATCACTTAGATATTTACAATGGATTAGATGATTTGAAAGAAAATTTTAATTTATTCATTAAAAATATCGTTTCAAATGGACTTTTAATAGCGAATGAAAATTTAGACTTAAAAGCTGATAAGTTTGGATTTAACAGTTCTTCTAAATATAATATTAAGAATATTAATTTACTTGATGGAGTTTATAACTTTGATTTATTTATTGAGGGTAGTTTGATTCAAAACTTCAATTTTAAATTACCTGGAAAACATAATTTATCCAATGCTTTGGCTGCAATAGTTATAGCATTACAATTAGATTGCAATATAAATGACCTAAAATCAGCCCTAGAAACTTTCATTGGAGTTGAAAGAAGATATTCATTTCATATTAATTCTAAAAACCTGGTTTACATAGACGATTACGCGCACCACCCTGAAGAAATCAATGCTATTTATAATTCCCTTTTAGAATCGTATCCTGGCGAAAATTATCTTGTAGCATTTCAGCCACATCTTTACTCTAGAACAAGAGATTTTATTGATGAGTTTTCCAATGCGCTATCTAAGTTTCATACAGTTTTAATTTTAGAAATATATCCAGCAAGAGAATTGCCTATAAAAGGAGTAAATGCAGATTGGTTGTTGTCTAAGATTAATTGTCCGGTTAAAAAAATTGTAAAATTAGAAGATTTAAATAAAGAAATAAATAATTGTAAAATGAAAATTAATGTAACTCTAGGTGCAGGAAGTATTGGTAATGAAGCTCTAAAAATTAAAAAAAAGCTATTAGAATATGCGATTTAACTGGTTAAAAATAAAGTTGATTTTACTACTAGCATTAATTTCTGGTCTGTTTTACAGTACTATTTCTGTAAATAATTTAAGAGAGATTAAAAGTTCAGATATTTATATGTATGACTACGATAGTTTACTTATTAGTGAAGACTCCATACAAAGTGTGATTTCGGAATTATTGGTTTTAAAAAATATTAATAAATCTAATATTCATAAAAATAACTTAGAATTTGAATTAAATAAGAATCAATTAATTAATCAATCTGATATTTTTATTGATGTTAGTGGAAATATGATAGTAAATATTAAACAGAGAAAACCTATCGCTAGATTTTTAGATAATAAAAACTATTTAGATGTAAACGGTCTAATAATGCCAAAGTCTAAAGACTACTCGCCAGTAGTGCCTATTATTGTCGGATTTAATAAAAGTACGTTGCAATTAAAGTCTATTTATAAGTTATCTCATTTCATCTATGAAGATAAATTCTTAAGAAAAAACATTACTAAAATTATTATTGACTCGACTGGAAACTTTGTTCTACAACTAAGGAAACATAAATTTAAAGTCAGCCTAGGTAGGCTCGATAAATTAGAATTAAAAGTAAATAATTTTAAAGCCTTTTACATTAAAGGCATGAAAGATCAACTATTAAATAAATACAGTACAATTAACTTACAGTTTGATAATCAAGTTGTTGGTGTAAAAAAATAGGATATGAATGAAAATAAAATTTCAGTTGGGTTAGATATTGGGACAACTAAAATTGTTGCGATGTCTGGAATAAAAAACGAGTATGGAAAAACTCAAATCTTAGGCCAAGGCAAGTCCATTAGTCTTGGAGTGCATAGAGGTGTTGTAAACAATATCACACAAACAATTCAGTCAATTCAGCAAGCTATCCAGGAAGCTGAACAATCTTCAGGTGAAAAAATCGCATCTGTAACTGTTGGAATTGCTGGCCAACATATTAGAAGTCTACAGCACAGCGATTATATAACAAGAGCTAACTCAGAACTTGTTATCGATGAGGGGGACATTGAACGTTTAATCAATCAGGTACATAAATTAGTTATGCTTCCTGGTGAAGAGATTATTCATGTATTGCCTCAGGAATTTAAAGTCGATGGACAAGGAGAGATAAAAGAACCTGTTGGAATGTATGGAGGAAGGTTAGAAGCAAATTTTCATGTTGTCGTAGGCCAAGTGTCGTCTATTAGAAATATAGGCAGATGCATTAAGAGTGCAGGTCTAGATTTAGAGGGGATTACTTTAGAGCCATTAGCATCCGCAAATGCTGTTCTTAGCAGCGAAGAGAAAGAGGCTGGAGTAGCACTAATTGACATAGGTGGCGGCACTACAGATTTAGCTATTTTTAGAGATGGTATTATTAGACATACTGCAGTTGTTCCATTTGGCGGTAATGTAATTACAGAAGATATAAAAGAAGGATGCTCTATAATTGAAAAACAGGCAGAATTACTAAAAATCAAATTCGGATCAGCATGGCCAGGAGAAAACAAAGATAATGAGATAGT
>CAJVXR010000030.1 GCA_913009535.1 uncultured Flavobacteriales bacterium
GTGCGCTGAGTCCCCAAATTGAGTACCTCTCCATACATAACGGCTAACAACGTCTCCACTTATTTCCTGGCCAAATGAACTAAAGACCGAAATAAATGAGACAAATAAAAGTGTAAATAGATTTTTCATAGAATATTTTTTTTTAGTTTATGCAGCATAATTTAGTTCAAAAAACAAAAAGTATTATATAAAAAAATAAGTAAAATATAATTTTTATGAATCTGATAATTTAACATATTAAAAATATCAAAAACAATAAAAAAAGGAATATAAATATAAAAAAGTAATAATTTATAATTTATAAAAAATGTATTATTTGTACGAAATATATAATTTTTTAATCAAATCTTTATTAATTCTGTTGTTATGATAAGAATAAATTAAATATTATATGTTTTTAAAAATGATTATTAAATCAACAAATAAACACCATTAAAATGATAAATATTTTTTTTTTGATAGCTAAATTTGTGTAATTCCTAATAATAATTTGATATTTTTTTAAACTAATCATTGTGTCTACATTAGTATTCCCCAATAAACTAAATAAGCAGAAAAACATGTTTAAAAAACAAGGACTATATAGGCCAGAGTATGAGCATGAAAATTGCGGAGCTGGATTTATTTGCAATTTAAACGGCGAGAAAACAAATCAAATAATTCATGATGCTTTAGAGATATTAATTAAACTAAAGCATAGAGGCGGCGTAAGCTCTGATGGTGTCACAGGAGACGGAGCTGGACTACTTATAGATATTCCACATACCTATTTTAGAAAAGTATGTGAATTTGATTTACCAGACGAAAGAGATTACGCTGTTGGTATGCTATTTATACCAAAAAATCAAACAGCTTTTTTTAGAGATATTTTTTCAAAAGAAATTAAAAAACAGGAGCTAGAAATAATTGGCTGGAGAAAAGTTCCAGTAATAAGTTCTTTTTTGGGTGAAATTGCATCTCAATCTGAACCCATAAGCGAACAAGTATTTATTAAAAAACCTGAAAATATTTCAGAAAAGAAATTTAAAATAAAACTATATATAGCTAGAAAAATTGCTGAACACAAAATATATAGCTCAAAGGTATCTGATTGTAATTCTTTCTATGTAAATAGTCTATCCATTACAACTATCATTTACAAAGGAATTATAAAGCCTGAAACAATTGGATTATACTTTACCGATCTACAACAACCAGAACTAGTAACAAGACTAGCATTAGTTCACCAAAGGTTTTCTACAAACACACTTCCTTCATGGGAACTCGCACAACCATTTAGGTTTATGTGTCAAAATGGAGAAATAAATACATTAAGAGGTAATTTAAGTAGGATGAGAGTTCGAGAAGAAATTATGGAGAATGAAGATTTTGGAGAATACATGAAAGATCTGTTTCCAATAATTTTAAAAGGAAAATCAGATTCGGCATCTATGGATATGGTCGTTGAGCTTTTAACCCTAACAGATAGAAGTCTTCCTGAAGTAATGATGATGATGGTACCTGAAGCATGGGAAAAACACACCAACATGAAAGAGGAGAGAAAATCTTTTTACAAATACAATTCATGTATCATGGAGCCATGGGATGGGCCAGCATCAATTCCGTTTACTGATGGAGATTACATTGGTGCTCTATTAGATAGAAACGGACTTAGACCATCCAGATACACAGTAACTAAAGACGGAAGGTTAATTATGTCCTCTGAAATAGGAGTAATTGAAATTAAACCATCAAACATACTATCTCATGGTCGTCTAGAGCCAGGAAAAATGTTCTTGGTAGACATGAATAAAGGAAGAATAATAAATGATGATGAAATAAAGAAAAAAATAACAACAAAAAGACCTTATGGTCAGTGGATTAAAGATCAAATGATTGAACTAAAAGATATTCCATATATAAAGGAAAATCAATTAAAAGAATCTCTTCCATTAAAAACTAGACAGCGTCTTTATAATTATACTACTGAGGATATTCAAGAGATAATTACTCCAATGGCTCAACACTCAAAAGAAGCTATTGGGTCTATGGGGTCAGACACTCCACTCGCTGTTCTTTCAGAAAAAACCCAATTAATATATAATTACTTTAAACAATTATTTGCACAAGTAACAAACCCTCCCCTAGATGGAATAAGGGAAAAAATAGTAACTGACATTAGTCTATCACTAGGGCATGACAAAAACTTATTTGATATTTCACCCCGTCAATGTAGAAAGTTAAAAATTCAAAATCCTGTCATTTCAAATCGAGATTTACATAAAATTAGACAAATAGATTCTAAAGGATTTAGATCTAAAACAATAAAAATACTATATAACAAAAGCAAAGGCTTAAATGGAATTGAAGACTCACTAGATGAAATTATCAAAGAAGTAGAAAGAAGTATAGATAAAGGCTTTAACATAATTATACTATCCGATAAAAATGCGAACAAAACAAACGCGCCAATACCAGCTCTTTTAGCATGCTCATTTGTTCATCACTCACTAAATAAAAAAAGAAAAAGATCATATTTTGATATAATAATAGAATCGGCAGAGCCTAGAGAGCCCCATCATTTTGCATCCTTATTCGGATACGGAGCTAGTGCAATTAATCCGTATATGGTCAATGAAATAATTAAGACTCAGGTTAGAGAAGGCTTTATAAAAGGTTATACAGAAATTGAAGCAGTAATTAACTTTAATAAAGCTACTGGAAAAGGAATCTTGAAAATCATGAATAAAATCGGTATTTCTACACTCCACTCTTACAGAGGGTCACAACTTTTTGAAATTATTGGATTTAATTCTGAGTTTTCAAAAAAATATTTCCCTTACACAACATCTAGAATTGAAGGGATTGGTCTTTACGAAATAGAAAAAGAAATATCTAAAAGATATGATCATGCTTTTCCATTAAATGATGAGAAAAATAAATTGAAACTTGATATTGGTGGAGAATATAGATGGAGACGAAATGGGGAAAGACATATGTTCAATCCTACAACTGTAACTAAAATTCAACAAGCAGTAAGGCTAAATGATCAAGAAAGCTATAACATATACGCTGACAATATCAATAATCAGTCAGAAAGACTAATGACTATTCGTGGTTTATTTGAATTTAACAACTATAATCCTATTCCTATTGATGAAGTTGAACCGTGGACAGAAATTGTAAAAAGGTTTAAAACTGGAGCTATGTCTTATGGGTCAATTTCAAAAGAAGCTCACGAAAACCTAGCAATTGCAATGAACAGGATAGGAGGTAAAAGTAATTCTGGTGAAGGAGGCGAAGATAAAAAAAGGTTTGAGATAATGAAAAATGGTGATAACAAAAACTCAGCAATCAAACAAGTTGCTTCTGGTAGGTTTGGAGTATCATCAAATTATCTAACCAATGCAAAAGAGATACAAATAAAAATGGCGCAAGGGGCCAAACCGGGTGAAGGAGGACAGCTACCAGGTGAAAAAGTATTTCCATGGATAGCAGAAGTTAGAAATTCAACTCCATTTGTAGGGTTAATATCTCCACCACCACATCACGACATATATTCAATTGAAGATCTAGCTCAACTAATATATGATTTAAAGAATGCAAATAGAGAAGCTAGAATCAATGTGAAACTTGTGTCTGAAGTTGGAGTTGGCACTATAGCCGCTGGAGTTGCCAAAGCCAAAGCAGATGTAGTATTAGTTTCAGGTTATGATGGAGGTACAGGAGCATCACCATTAACTTCATTAAAACACGCTGGATTGCCGTGGGAATTAGGAATAGCAGAAGCACAACAAGCATTAGTTCTAAATAATTTAAGAAGCAGAATTGTATTAGAATGTGATGGTCAACTAAAAACCGGAAGAGATGTAGCAATAGCAGCACTTTTAGGTGCTGAAGAATTTGGGTTTGCTACAGCTCCATTGGTAGCTTCAGGATGTATAATGATGAGAAAATGTCACTTAAACACATGTCCTGTTGGAATAGCAACTCAAGACGTTGAACTTAGAAAAAACTTTAAAGGAAAACCAGAACATGTAATAAATTTCTTTTATTTCGTAGCTAATGAGTTAAGAGAAATTATGGCTTTACTTGGATTTAAGACAATGGACGAGATGATAGGTCAAACCCAAAAAATAAATACTTCAAAAGCAATTAATCACTACAAAGCAAAAGGTCTTGACTTTTCATCAATTCTATATCAGCCGTTTGATCCAAAAACAACAACATTAAGAAACACCGAAAATCAAGATCATAACTTGTATAATGTTCTAGATGTGAAAATTGTTAAATCAGCACAAAAAGCAATTCATTATGGAATAGAAACAAACTTATCATACAAAATTAAAAATACAGATAGATCAGTTGGCGCAATATTAAGTAATGAAATATCAAAAAAATATAAAGACATAGGACTACCTGACAATACGATAAATATTGATTTTAAAGGCTCTGCAGGACAAAGTTTTGGAGTATTTACAACAAAAGGAGTAACTTTCAAATTAGAGGGAAACACTAACGATTATCTTGGCAAAGGATTATCTGGCGCTACCTTAATTATAAAAAAACCTGAAGAAGCAGACTTTAAAGCCGAGGAAAACATAATAGCAGGAAATGTATGTTTATTTGGAGCAATTTCAGGAAATGTATACATAAATGGTATAGCTGGGGAAAGGTTCGCAGTTAGAAATTCTGGAGCTAATGCTGTAGTTGAAGGAATTGGAGATCATGGTTGTGAATACATGACAGGAGGTAAAGTAATTGTTTTAGGAAAAACCGGCAGGAATTTTGCAGCAGGAATGAGTGGTGGAATTGCATACATTTATGACAAGGAAAACAACTTCATAGATGGATTGTGCAATACTGAATCAATAGAATTTGAAAATTTATCTCTTGAAGACAATATTCATTTAAAATATCACATAACTAAACATGTGAAATATACAAATAGCAGTCTTGGTAAAAGAATGCTTTCTAACTGGAGGAAAGAAAGTATTCATTTTATTAAAGTAATGCCTACTGAATACAAAAAAGCACTTGAAAAGATTTTACAGGAGCAAAAAACAATAAATAAGCTTTAATAAAATGGGTAAATCAACAGGTTTTAAAGAATTTAAAAGGAAAGAAGATGGATATATTTCGATAAAAAAAAGAATTAGCAATTATAATGAGTTTACTGTAAAACTAGATGATAAAGACTTAAAAGACCAAGGTTCAAGATGTATGGATTGTGGAATTCCATTTTGTCATAGTTCTTGCCCACTAGGAAACTTAATTCCAGATTTTAACCACATGGTACACCAAGAAGAGTGGCAAAAAGCTTCTTGGATTTTACATTCAACCAATAATTTTCCAGAATTTACAGGAAGACTATGCCCTGCACCATGCGAAAAATCTTGTGTCTTAGGTATAATTGAAGAACCCGTTTCAATTGAAAATATTGAAAAAAATATAGTTGAAAAAGGATTTAAAAATGGTTGGATTAAACCAAAAATTCCTAGTAAAAGAACAAACTATAAAATAGCGGTTGTAGGTTCGGGTCCAGCCGGTCTAGCAGCGGCACAACAACTAAATAGTGTTGGGCATAATATAATTGTATATGAAAAAGAAGACAAAATAGGTGGGTTATTAAGGTATGGTATTCCAAATTTTAAATTGGAAAAAAAAATTATTGATAGAAGAGTTGATATTTTAAAAAAGGAAGGGATTACATTTATTACAAATGCCAATGTAGGAGTGAATATTAGCATATCTGAATTAGAAGATTTTGATGCTATTGTACTTTGCGGAGGAGCGTCTGAAAAAAGAAATTTAAATATTCCTGGAGCAAAATCTAAAGGAGTAATTCAAGCTATGGATCTATTAACGAAGCAAACTAAGTATCTATATAATGAATCTATTAAACCACATGAATTAAAGAATAAAAATGTAGTGGTAATTGGAGGTGGAGATACTGGTTCTGATTGTGTTGGAACTGCGAATAGAAATGGAGCAAAGTCTGTTGTTAATTTTGAAATAATGCCAAAACCTCCTGTAAAAAGAAGTGCTAAAACTCCTTGGCCTTATTGGCCACTTCAATTAAAAAATAGCACATCTCATAAAGAAGGTTGTGATAGAAACTGGCTAATAAATACTAAAGAGTTCTTATTTGACAAGAACAATAAACTAACTGGCTTAAAAACTATAGAGGTCAAATGGGTGATTAAACAAAACAATCCACCTGAGTTAATTGAAAAGGAAGGTTCAGAAAAAATTTGGGATTGTGATATAGCATTACTAGCTCTTGGATTTAGTGGAGCGGAATCAAGTTTAGCTAACAAATTAGGAATTAAAATTAATGAAAGAAATAATTATCAAACCACCAATTATCAAACAAATATTCCAAGAATTTTTAGTGCTGGTGACATGAGAAGAGGGCAGTCACTAATTGTATGGGCAATTTCTGAAGGAAGAGAAGCAGCTAGAGAGGTAGATTTATTCTTAACAGGAAAAACTTCATTAGCAACAAAAGGAAAAGGACAACTTCCAATGATATAAAACTATCTATCTAGCAAATAGTTTTTAAAAGCTAAATAGCTATCAACACTGACAGATTCTTTTTTCTTATCCATTACAGAAGTAATTTGAGTAGGCATCTCTAAGTTATTAGTATACAAATTGATAACCTCTGAAAATTTAGCTGGATGCGCCGTTTCAAGTATTATACATTTATAATTAAGATGTGATTTTATAAAATCTTTGGCCCCTAAGTATCCAACAGCTCCATGCGGATCTGGAATATAACTAAACTCGTTTATTAGTTCTTTGATTGCTTTTACTGTTTCTTCATCTGTAAAACTATAGGTATCTAGATTTTTCTTAATTAAATTAAAATCATTTTTATATATATTGCTAATTCTAATAAAATTACTTGGATCTCCAACATCCATAGCATTAGAAATAGTCTGAACTGAAGGCTTAGAGTCGTATATTTTAGTTTTTAAATACCTATTAACAACATCGTTTATGTTATTTGAAGCAATAAATTTATCAATCGGAAGACCCATTTCTTTAGCCATCATACCAGCACAAATATTACCAAAATTTCCACTAGGAACTGAGAATGCTATTTTATCTCCTTGTTCCAATTTTAAATCTCTATAACTAAAAAAGAAATAAAACATTTGAGGAAGCCATCTAGCTACATTAATGGAGTTTGCAGATGTTAATCTTATTTTATTTAATAAATCATTATCTAAAAAAGCTGTTTTAACCATTGCTTGACAATCATCAAAAGTTCCATCAACTTCTAAAGCTGTTATATTCTCGCCAAGTGTTGTTAATTGTTTCTCTTGCACATTAGAGACTTTTCCTTTAGGATAAAGTATTACCACTTTTATCCCTTTTACTTTATAAAAACCACTAGCAACAGCACCGCCAGTATCACCAGAAGTAGCTACCAATACAGTTACAGGTTTATTTTCTTCTTGATTACTTAAAAAATAAGCAAGACACCTAGACATAAACCTAGCACCAACATCCTTAAAAGCCATAGTTGGACCATGAAATAGCTCAAGAAATGAAATTTGACTATTTAACTTTACTAAAGGAAAGTCAAATGAAAGTACATCGCTAATTATTTTACGTAAATCTGATTCAGGAATATCTTCTCCAACGAATTGCTTAATACATTCATAAGCAATCTCTTCATTAGAAAAATCTTTTAGATTATTAATGAAACTTTCAGGTAGTCTCATTATTTTTTCGGGGAAGTATAACCCTTTATCTGGAGCTAAACCTCTTATTAAAGCTTCCTTAAAGGAAACATTTTTTGATTTTTTATTGAGGCTATAATAATTCATAAGTTTTTAATTTTAGATTGTTACTACTCCATTAGAACTAATTTTTGACACGTAAGTAGCAAAATCAATATTTGATTTTGAATAGACAGATTTAAATATCGATTCAACACTAATAGCCATATCTTTTCCTCTAGTTAATGCGAAAACGGATGGTCCTGAACCAGAAATTGAACAACCGATAGCTCCTGCAGCAATAGATTTAGATTGTAATTCATCAAAATATGGAATTAACTTACTTCTGTGTTTTTCAATAAGATGATCCTTTAATGAGTTTTTCATTAGCTCGTAATCGCTAGTGTGTAAGGCATGAACCAAACAACCTAGTTCTGACAACTGCTTTGTAGCGTCCGAAAGTGAAACCATTTTTGGTAAAGCACCTCTTGATTCAGAAGTTTTTATTTCAATTTGAGGATGAATAATTACAACATATAAATTTTTAGGAGTTGGTAATTGTAATACTTGAAGAGGGTGTAAGCTTTTAACCAAATTAAAACCTCCAAATATAGCTGGTGCAATATTATCAGCATGCTCAGAATTACTAGCTATAAACTCTCCTTTCATAGCAAAGTTTGTTAGCTCAAGTTTATTAAATGGTCTTCCTAATAATTCGTTTATGGCATAAACACTAGATGTAGCGCTAGCACCACTACTACCTATACCACTTCCTGGCTTAATTTTTTTATAAATTTCGATTTCAAAACCAAAATCTGGTTCTATAGAATCAATAAGTGCTTGAGCAGAAACAGATGCGACATTTTTACTAATCTCAAAAGGCAATTCAAAACCTTCAATCTTAGTGATTACTAGACCTTTTTTTATAGTTTTTCTTACTACCATTTCGTCACCCACACTTTCTAGAGGAAAGCCCAATACATCAAACCCACAAGCAACATTTGACACCGTTGCTGGTGAAAAAACTCTTATTTCATTCATAGATTACATATTAATAATTACAGCTATTAGTTAACTATAATTTTTGAGAAATTAATTCGACCCTTAATCATAATTTTAAGTAAGTAAACACCACTATTTAATTTACCAATATTTAACTTATCACCTCTTATTTTAGTTTGAATTATTTTTCTACCGCTAATATCAAATAACTCGATAACTTTAACACCACGTATAGATGATTTTATATAAATAAAATCAGTATTTGTGGGATTAGGGAATATTCTAACAGATAGGTTATTTAATTCAACCGTAGATAACTGCTCATCATTTGTTAAAATACTGTACCAAGAATTTCCCTCTGACCCTACATTTCTAACACTCATTGTATTACTTGTTCTTGACAAAATTTGATAGGTTTGTCCGCCGAGTGCGGTATACATTCCTAAATTACCAAAAGAATTAAATGTAATAGTTTCTTCGTCATCTTCAACATCACTGGTAATATATTGATCTGTATGATTAATTAACGGGTAATAGAAATATTCATTGTACTGATTGTCCGGTGAATATGAGTTTTCTAAATTTGGATCAAAGGCAGCATCAATTTCAGGTTTTTTTCCAAAGATTGATTCATCATCGCCAGTATCAATTTCCATAACTCCGTTTTCAGTAAATGTCCATCTGTCATCGAATAATCCTGTCTCGGAATCTTCGAATGCACTAGAGTTCCACCATGGTGAATAATCTGAACCTCCACCTAAACCTCTGTAATTATCAACTTCTGCATGAATTCTCCAAGTCCCAGATGATAAAAATTCTACTAATTCTTCATTGGTATTATTGTTTCCATCAGCTGATACGAAATCCATCCAATTTAAATTGAAAGGAGATTGAATTACAGTCATTCTAAGTGTGTATAATCCTTCAGGTAAATCCCTTGAATATGAAATAGTTTGCCAGTTTTGCCAACCACCCGTATTAGGAGTGGATATCACCCCAATGTTTTCTGTCGATGTATCATTAATTAATTCTAATTTTAATGATCCTGAGCCTTGAGAGGCGACTCTAAAACTTATTGTATAATCACCAGAATCATTAATTGCCACAAGATAATCAGCAAAATCTCCTTGGTCTGTATATCCAATATTTAACCCACCAAAAGTATCACTCGTTTCTTCTGTCTCTAATCCTTCCTGGAAATAAAAATCTTCTGCCTGTATTCTTCCAGGAATTAATAATCTTGTGGATAAATTATTTTCCACAGGGTAATCTTGAAAACTATACAGATACTGACCTGTCTCAGAAAGCAAACCTTCACCGTTATAACTTATTGTAATTTCGTCTTGAAATGACATGTAATTTTCAGTTATAACATTAATAACCTGACTATTATTAGAATCGATTTCTACAGCTGAAATTTCTGTAGATTCGTCGTTTAGTTTAAGATCAAACATATCCAGATCTAAATTTTGATTTGCCAATGGATGATTGAGAACTATTTTGATTGATTTTTCATCTTCTAAAGTATTTGCTAATAAAACTTCAAATTCAGGGTTTTCATCGTTAGACTCATAGAACTCTAACTTGCTCAGATTAAAAGAAACATCCCCTTTAATTTTTAATTTCATTTTTTGACTTCCCTCAGATAAATATACATTTGCAGTGACTCTGTTTATAAAATTTGAGTACCCTCCACTATTGTAAAGGTTTATATAATCCGTAATTTCTAAATCATTAGAAAATAACTTAATTTTTCCGCCATTTTGTTCAGATGAATATCTAGTTATAATGTCATAGAAACCAGATTGCTGTACATCAACAGTGTATAATAACCATTCTCCATCTTCAACCCACCCAATGTGAAATCCGTTACTTTCACTGTCATTTGATTCTTGAATATCTACACCATCATTTCTGTAACTCCAGCCATTATTCCAAGTAGTATATTCATCTGTTGATACTTGATAAGTACCACTAATTACATCAGAATATGAATAGTCTTGCGTACCTAAATCGTAATCTGTTAAATATATGACACCTGGAATTAAATTTTCAGAGTAAGCAAGCGTTTCATTAGTATGTGGTTGTCTCATCATAGCATCAATTACATTACTATTAAAATGAGTATTTTCAATACGAGAATCAGTACTAAATTGCATAAGTCCTTGCATAGCATTATCAATACTTGGCTGGTTTTGTCCATCAGCAAAATAGTCAATAATAGATTGAAAATTAGAGTTTGATGAAATTGATAAAGTAGAATTTATAGACTCTGTTTTTTTCCATGGCCACCATGCCCATCCTATATCATTATCTTCAAATAATCTAATTGCATCAGTAAACCACAAATTTGAGTTTTCTCCAGATTCTCCCATCCATAAAGGAGTATTATATTGATTTCTTATATCTAGTACCCATTGAATAGACTCTGTGTTATTATAACTCCAGTATTTGTGAAAACTATAAGCCATATTATCATCCCATGGTGGTATTAATCCAGTAAAATCATTTGCAAACCAATTTCCTTCAATAAATATAATATGATTTGTATCATGTTCTCTAATTGCATTAGTAACCTGAACATAAAAACTTCTTAATTCAAAATTTGCTAAATCCCAATTAGTTTCATTTAATAAATCATATCCTCCAATCCATGGCTCATCCTTATATCTAATTGCTAATTGTTCCCAAAGAGCAATAGTCTTATTTTGATTTTCTACACTTTCCCATAAAGACGGAAATTCAGAATTATAATCAGAAATAGCTGCATCATATCCTTGTCCTCCAGGTGCTGCATGTAAGTCTAGAATTAAGTATAATTCATTTTGCTCACACCAATCTAAAAGCTGATCTACAATTTCGAAACCTCTATCAAGCCAAGTATTTTCTCCCTCAACTGGCTCTTCTTGAATTGAAAGTGTAAAAAGATCATAATGCATAGGTAAACGAATACTGTTAAATCCCCAGCTAGCAATTGAATCTACATCTTGCTCAGTAACAAAATTGTCTAGCCATGATTCAAAAAATAATTCAGTGTTTTCACTTCCAACAAGGTTGTTTAACTTCTCCTTGAATTCATGTTGAGTATTTGCTCCGGATGAGTAATTAAACATATAAGGTTCTTGAAGCATCCAACCCCCAAGACCAGCACTACGAAGAATAATCTCATTGTTATTTTCATCTACAATGTCTTTGTCTAAAGTTCTTAAGTTTTGACTATATATAGTAGAATAAATTAGTAGTAATAGAAATAGTGTTACCTTCCTCATTAATCTAAATTATCTAATCCGTATAAAGTTATTTCAGAACCATGACAATATGTGTCACTACCATAATTAGCTGTGATTGATATTTTTAAATAATTAAACTCTTCAGAAATACCCTCAAGCTCAAAATCATGTCCATTAGCTGCGGAATCCATAGCAGCACCAGGTATATTTCCGTCTGCATCTCTGGGATCCCCAATATCATATTGACCTAATAGTGTCCATTCTTGTCCATTATTACTGGCAAATAAGTCAAAAGACTTCATATTCTCTTCTTGATAATAATATGCAGTTACAGGCGATGGCCCATTATACCAAAATGCTCTTTGCCAAACTTTAAGTCTATGTATCTTTATCGATTTATTTAAATTAATAACAATATCTAGCGGCCAGTTCAAAGTACCTCCATTTTGATCTCTCCAAATAATAAAATAACTATTATCAGCATCAGTTGCTGCAGTATCTACAACATCATCCCAAAAATTTGTAGTTGAACCTTCCCAAGCATTTCCATTTATAGATTGATTGGAGATTAAGCTCCATGTTGACTTATCGATTACTTCCTCAAATAATGGAGCATAAACTCCTTTTTCTTCAAGATCAGTAATGTTACCATCAAAATCCTCTACTTTAGTTAAAAAAGTCAAATCATTAGCTGGAAGACCTCTAATAAATCTATTTTCAACTGGACTATTAGAAGACAATATTCTTATTTCTTCCTCTGAACCGTTTTGAATATGAACATGTACATATACAGTCTTAGACTCTATATTTTCCCATTCAATCCTAACACCTCCTAAATCAGGGGTTATTTCAATACTTTCCTGCACTAAATAAATAAAAGATTCAAGTGGAATAAAATCAACTATTTCGGCTTGTGATGTGTTATCGTTATCATCCACTACATACAAACTAACCTCAACAGGTGAAGTTTGGTTTAAACCTGAAATTTCAATTTCATTATTATGTACACTAGATACTCTAAAAACGTCTACACCAAGAGTGTTTGTATATTCTGCTCTCACAAATAAAATGTCATTATCATTAGGAAGAGTATAGGAAATAATCCCACCACCATTTGTAGGAGTAATAGACTCTATGGATAACTTCCCAGGAGCAGTAACATCACCACTTTCTTTTTCTTCACAAGAAAATGTAAATAATAATATCGTAAATAAAGTGAATAATAGTTTTATTTCTTTTTTCATATTAATTAATTTTTTACCAACCTGGATTTTGAATTAAATTAGTATTTATGGTGAGTTCATTGATACTTATAGGGTGTAAATAATCTCTAGGACTATTAAATGATCTGTTTCCAACATCTCTAAGTGTATAAAACCCATCTTCAGTGGTCTCATCTACAGACCAGCCTTTCACAGGTGAGTTTAAATAATCCTCAGCTAACTTCCATCTTCTTAAATCGTTATATCTATGACCTTCAAATGCAAATTCTATTAATCTCTCGTGCCTAATAATATCTCTTAATCCATCTTGGGTAGTGTGCTTATTTACTGTAGCAGCAATTGCACCATCACTCCATGCTTCTTCAACAGTGTTTATTCCAGCTCTTTCTCTCACAGCATTTAACATAGTGAACACTTCTTGAGTTGGACCATTAAATTCATTTGCTGCTTCAGCAAAGTTTAAATAAAGCTCTGCTAATCTAATCATAGGCCAAGAATATTGAACTATTTTATCATAACCATCTCCTTCAGAATCTGGATGAACTATTTTTTTAAGTGCATATCCAGTAATTAAATAATCATTTGTATTTGCAATTCTCCCATGAGTTTCCCCTTTTCTCATTTTTAAATTCCACTTACTACCCCATGTTCTATTATAACCTCTGTCAAAACCAATATTAGCGTAAAATCTCGGCTCTCTATTTAAATGTAGGTTAGCTGTCCTTTGAGCAAACTGTGCATAAGGATTTTGTGAAGTAGAAATATTAGAAACAGTATATCTGTTATTGTAATCAAATGTAAGATCTTCATCAATAGGTAAACCATTTTCAGTGTAATACATTTCCACAGATCTAAGAGTTGGAGCTACCCATTGCCATGCAGCCTCAACAGATGATGATGTAGGGCTCTTCATTAAAGAGCCAGCTTGTAGTTGCCACCAGTTAGTTCCCACTGGATTTGAATGACCCCAAAGAAGTTCATTATTCCACCTATCTACAATTGAAAACCTAACGTCATACTGTTTTTTTACAATTTCATATTCATAATTCTCAGTATCAAAAGTTGGAGGTGTGTCAGTAAACTCGTATAAAGCTGAGCCTTGTTCAACTGCTGTATTTAAAGCATCTAAAGAGGCATTCA
>CAJVXR010000031.1 GCA_913009535.1 uncultured Flavobacteriales bacterium
ATGCTGTGAAGTATTCGTTACCACCAAGATTGGCAGCACCAGCTTTTAATACAGTTTTAAGCTTAGGTAATGTTAAACTAACCTGAGCATCGAATACGTGGTTTGAAGGAACTTCACCTTCACCGAAAGTTGCTTCCCAATAGAACTCACTATTATATCTCCAAGCAACATTGAATCCAAAGTTTTTGAAAAGTTTTGGATGACCAAACTGTCCTTTAACTTTATGCTCTGGAGTATTCCAGTTAGTTGCGAAATCTGGATTAAGATCTGCGTCAAAATCTAATACTGATTTAGTATAGTTAGCGCTTAGATCAAAACCATTAAATATCTTAGTAGATAATCCTATAGCACCACCCCAAGATCTGATTTCTGCAGAAGAGTTTGTATATACACTCCAAGTTTCATAATCTCCATTAACCATTGCTAAAACAGATAATGCGTTGTCGCCAACAGTTCCATATAGAGGAGATAATACTGCTTGAGTATTTATAAAGTCTTCATATGTATTTTTATAAACACTAAAATCAACTAAAAATGTTCTAGATAATTTTCCTCTATAACCAAATTCTATTGATTTTACTTGTTCAGGTTTAACCACCTCTATTCCAGAAGCTTCTAAAAGCGCAGGATTTCCAGTTGCCCCAAAAGCCATAAGTGAAGCCACAGAAAAAGAGTTGTCTATTGCACTATTACCATCTAAAGTAACAGAACTAGGAGCTCCTAATGCTTGACCATTTGCACTTACAGCGTAATCTTGAACATAATTATCTAAACTTGCAGGAGAAGAACCGATTAATCTAGCTCTACCGACATCAAGACCTATAAATAAATCTTGAGTAGATGGGTTTCTAAATCCAGTTTGAAAACCTAATCTAAAGTTGTGATTTTTGTATTCACCAGCGGTATAAGATAAAGAAATTCTTGGGGTTACTTGTCCATCAAAAAATTCGTTTTTATCATATCTAGCAGCTGCAGTTATTGTCATTCTATCATCATCCATAAAGTTTTTTACAACTTGTGTGTAAATTCCAGTTTCAGAATAATCAATAGGTCCATCGTAATCTGTGTATATTGTTCCAGATGAGTTTAGAGAATATTGTCTAAACGACCCACCTAATTGAATGTCAGCAAACTCTATTTGGTCTGCAAAACTATAATTCCAGTCACTGTGGTATACTTTTGAATTATCTTGGAATTTAGCTCCAGTAGTTAAATCAGGATTGTTTACAACAGTTTCGAAAGCTGCATCAAACTCAGGAGTTCCGGGAAGGTATCTTCCAGTATCAGCAGTAGCTCTACCTACAGCGTGAGCCTGAGATTCTGTAGCACCACCTAATGTTGCGCCAGCAAATCCATTTACATACTCTCCGAACCATTGATTATCACCTTTCCAAGTTCTGTTAATATTTATCGCTGTAAAGTTCATATCGTAAGAATCTCCAGCATTATCTTCAGTTACATACGCTCTTACAAAAAAGTTATCGTTCTTTACTTCTAATTTATGTTGACTCATTGTGAAATTTTCAATTCCATATCTGTTAGTTCCTTGGTAAACTGTTTGACCAGTTCCCCATTTCCCTACGTAAGAAATTTCAAAGTCATCTTCAAAAGGTCTGTAATAAAGTCCCCAATCTGCCTTTTTACTCTCGGCAACGTGGTCAGTTAAAGATACTTCTCTGTACCCAGTTCTACTAACTACTTGTGATGGGATAAGGTTTTGAATTCCAGCAGGAGCTATACCTAATTGAACAAGAGTATTTGCTACACCTTTAATATCTGTAGCAACTTCATCTCCATATATATTAATACCATCATGATCGTAATCTGCTCTAGTTAAACCTCTACCAAGCTTATCTTCCTGACTATCCGCTATCCAGTCAGTTCCAAGTAAGTATCCAAAGTTTCCTTTAACGGCTAATTTGTCACTAAACTTGTGTCCAAAACGAATACTTAAATCTCTATAAGTATTGTCTCCAGCAGCTTCTTGTGAAGTTATTCCTTGTTTGTATTGTCCACTTAGACCTTGAAAATCAAAAGGATTTTTACTAGTCATAAGAAGTATACCGTTAAATGCATTTGCACCATATAAAGCAGAAGATGCTCCAGGTAACAATTCAACACTTAATACATCTGTTTCTGTCATTCCAAGTAAATTTCCTAATGGAAAGTTTAATGCAGGAGCAGAGTTGTCCATTCCGTCAACAAGTTGTACAAATCTAGTGTTTGCAAATGTTGCAAAACCTCTAGTATTAATTGCTTTAAATGTTAAACTGTTTACGTTTATATCAACACCTTTCATGTTTTCTAATCCATCATAGAAATCCGATGATGCAGTGTTTGCAATCTCTTTAACCCCGAATCTTTCGATAGTAACAGGAGATTCAAATATTCTTTGTGGTGTTCTCGATGCCGAAACAACAACTTCATCTAAAAAAGTTCCATCTTCAAGCTTGAAATCAAGCGATCCAGATGAATCAATATTTTGTGATAATGCTTTGAACCCCATCATACTAGCTGTTACGGTTACAGATCCATCAGAATCAACCTTGAAAGAATAGTTCCCGTCAAAATCCGTCACTGCACCACTTGATGTTCCATCAGCGATGACATTAGCTCCGGTTAGTGGTTGACCATTTTGGTCTGTTACATTTCCGTTAATTGTGGTTTGTGCATATGAAATGACACAAAAACACATCATAAAAATTTTAAGAATTGTTCTCATAATTATTAGTTAGTTGGTTTATTAAGTACACAATATATGTATATAATCTCTTAATTCCATGGTAATTTGACAAAAAAACACATTTTAAAGGTCTTAATTATTGCGAATAATTGAATAAAAATTACTTAATATTAATATAAAATTATTTATTTAACTAATAGTTTAATTTATATGTAATTTTTTAATAAAATAAGTAATTTATCAAAGATCAGGCTATTTTGGGCTAAAAGTCAACAGTAAACCCAAATGAAGGGATTACTGATCCATTAGTAATACCTACCTCAACTAGATTTCTGGGTATAATAACTTCAAATTGTTCATTCCTTTGCAGTCCATATTTTGGAGGAATAGGTATTTTTTGACCTAAGAAATTTTGAATATCTAAATAGAAATTAAATGAATACTTTTCATAATTCCATTTTTTGTCAAATCTAATGTCTGCCAAACTAAAGTTAGAGAGTTTAACTTCTCCTAGCCTTGAATAATCAAAAATCAATTCAGGATACGTTTCTGCACTCGAACTTAAATCATAGGGAACATAAGGAGTTTTCCCAGAGAACCTCCATCTAGCACTAACTTCCCAGTTTTTTTTAAGTTTATAACCCCCTGTGAAAGAAATTAAATGTTTACTGTCCCAAACTGAAGGGATATAGTTTGAATTTATATCAGTAAACTCACTTTTGAAATTCGTATAAGAAAATATTCCATAAAAATTATTAGATAATTTTTGTTGAAATAGGAACTCAATCCCTGAGGATTTACCCTTTCCAGAGGTTACTATATCTTCATTTCCAAAGACCTCAAAGTCTCCACCTTTATTAGCCATTGAAATCCCATCTAAAATCGAAATAGGATATTGCGAATAATTTTTGACAAAGTATTCAAGAGAAAATTTTGAAGAGCTAGAGCTGTTGTAATCTAATCCAATAACATGATGAACACTTTTGGTGTATTTACTGTCTTTATTTGAAAATTCTCCATTATTATTTTGAAATCCAAGCATGGTATAAGTAGGCATTTTGTAATACTCACCATATGTCATATTTAATTTCCATCTATTATCATCAGAAAGAGCATAAGATAACCCCAACCTTGGTGAAAAGTTATCTATTAAATCTGACCCTGTTGAAAACGTATCGGTGTCTAATCGAAATCCAAAAGAAAAGTCCAAATTATTATCTAGAAAACTTTTGGATATATTAGAGTAAATTCCGTATTTATAAAAATTTATTGTTGTGAAGTAATTAATATTATTAATGTAATCCTGTGTATCATTTAAATAATCTGCAAATTGAATATTTGCTCCAAGTTTAATTTTCCAGTCTTTATAATAACTAATCAATTTAACTTTTAATTTTGTCTCCCATTCGTGAGAATCATTTTGAAAAATAACTCCTTGCTCATTTAAATTATCAATATAGCTTGAAATAAGGTTATTTAGTCTATTAGAGCTAACTGAACTAACCAGGCTTCCTGGACTATTTTTAAATTTTCTTTTCCATGTAACTCCCCATGTATTAGTAGTTTGATCTATAACAGGAGCCTGATCAATTTGAATTTGTTGCTCTGAGTTAAAATCCTCTGGTGCTTCTGATGAAAAATCATCTATAGATCCAATTCCTAAAACAGATATTGAATTATACGGGTCAATTATGTGATTAATTTTCCACTGGTAATCCCAGTAGTCGGGTCTAATTGCTAGACCAATGAGTTTAAATAAAAACTTCAAATAGCTCCTTCTTGCTGAAAATATCATTGTAGTTTTACTATCACTAGAACTATTTTTAAATAATGGTCCTTCTAAAGTTATTCCAGCTTCGCTGGCTCCAAGTCTAAAGTTGCCCCTAAATTCTTTATTATTCCCTTCTCTTTGCTTAAATTTTAAAACTCCACTTAATGGGTTATCGTATTCAGATTCAAAAGAAGAAGTTGATAATGTAACTTCGCTTATAAAAGATATATTAACTAGCCCCACAGGTCCTCCTGAACTTCCTTGTGTGCTAAAATGATTAATATTTGGTATCTCAATATCATCCAAATAATATACAGATTCGTTTGGTGCCCCCCCCCTAATAATTATATCATTTCTAAATCCTCCAATAGATGGTGATATACCAGGCATACTCTGAACAACTTTTGTAATATCGTTATTCCCTCCTGGGTAACTTTGTATTTCTACAGCAGAAAAAGTTTGAATAGAAAGAGGACTTTCTTTAGACTTGTAAAATGGATTTTGAGTTATAACGACTTCCTCTAGGGTTTCTTTTAACTGACTTAAATATATTTTTTCAACTGGGGTTCCTTTACTTTTTATAATTACGTTAAATAGTTTTTTTGATTTATATCCGATAAAAGATACAAGTATATTATATGTTTTTGGTTGGACATTGTCAAATTCAAAATTACCGTCAAAGTCAGTAGTTGTTCCAAAATCTGTACCCTCAAGTAAGATTGTAGCTCCAATTAATGGTTCGTTAGTTTTTTCATCATAAACATACCCATATAATTGTCCAGATACTTGAGACAAACAATAATTGCTGACAAGAATAAATAATATTAAAAAAACGCTAATAGATTTTTTTTTCATTTTTTTTAAAATTACTATATTATATAAAATAAAACCAAAAAATAGTGTGTTGCGCTACCGCCTAACACAAATAAATGCCAAATGGCGTGTGAATATTTCATTTTTTCAAGTCTGTAAAAAATAATACCAAAAGAATAAAACAAACCACTTATAATCAGTAAAGTTATTGCGTTAGTTTCCAAAGAAGAAATAATACTTTTAAAGTCCAATACTACTAGCCAACCCATAGATAGGTACAGTAAAAGGGATAGTTTTTCGAACTTACCGGTAAAGAAAAGTTTAAAAATAGTTCCTATTAGAGCAATTATCAGTACCCCTGCAAAAATTTTAAACCCTGAGTCACCTTCCAAAGTGATTAAGCAAATTGGAGCGTAAGAACCTGCTATTAAATAGAATATACTAACGTGATCAAAAATCCTAAATTTACGTTTTAGTTTTATGTTAGTTGTATAATGATACAGCGTTGAAGCTGTATAAAGACATATCATACCAAACTCAAAAAACAGAATACTTCCAAGGCTAAAATCTGTAAGATTTTGATTATAAATTATTAAAACAGGCAGTCCTATTAAACTAAGCACCAGGCCTATAAAATGAGTAAGAGTATTCCAAAACTCTTCTTCTTTAGTCTCTTCCATTTATAGATTTGAAGTATATTCCATTAAATAAGTACATATCATTGCTCCGTATGTACCAACAACATATCCAAAAACAGCAAGAAGAACTCCAACTGTTGCTAGTGATGGGTGAAAAGCAGCTGCTACTACAGGGGCAGAGGCCGCACCTCCAACATTTGCTTGACTTCCAACTGCTAAAAAGAAATAAGGAGCTTTAATAATTTTTGCAGTTATAATTAATAATGTGGCGTGAATTGTCATCCATACTACACCAATTAGCATTAGTTTGGGCTCATCTAAAATAGACCCTAAATCCATTTTCATACCAATTGTTGCTACAAGAATATAGATAAATACACTGCCGATTTTACTTGCACCAATTCCTTCATAATTTCTAGCCTTAGTAAATGATAGTCCAATTCCAACGAAGGTTGCAATACTTATCATCCAAAAGAATTTAGACCCAAAAGAAGATAATCCAGAAGATTTATCTGCAACAGATTCAAAATTTGCAATTAAATAGTCTGAAATTATTTCAGCTCCTAAATGAGATAAACCTACTGTGCCAAAGGCTATAGATAATAAAACCATATAATCTGTTAGGGTAGGATTTCTTTTAGAGTTATTGGCAAATAACATCACTTTTTCTTTTAACTCTTCAATAGCAGTAGTGTCTGCGTTAAGCCATTTATTTATCCTGTCTTTTTTACCAATTCCAAATAATATAATCGCCATCCAAATATTTGCTACAATAATATCGACTAAAACCATGCCTCCATATTTCTGTGGGTTATATTCAAATATCTCTAACATTGCTGCTTGATTAGCACCACCACCGATCCAGCTTCCAGCAAGTGTAGAAAGCCCTCTCCATATCGCATCCGGTCCTACTCCATTAAACAATTCAGGAAAAAAGAAAGACAATATTAAAATTGCTAGCGGACCACCAACTATTATTCCAATTGTTCCAGTAAAAAACATTATTAATGCTTTATACCCAAGATTATAAATTGCTTTTAAATCAATGCTCAACGTCATTAATACAAGTGAAGCAGGTAATAAATACCTACTAGCTATATAATATGTTTGAGATTCTTCAGAAGAAATTATTCCTAAAGAATTAAATATTGCAGGAATAAAATAACACATAAGTAACCCAGGGACAATTTTATAAAACTTATGCCAAAATCCGCTTTTTTTAGATTCTGTAAAAAAAACAAAACCAAGAGATATCATTAAAATTCCAAATACTATTGCATCATTTGTAAACGGCATAAAACAAGTGTTTAAATTTTCAATGAATATAGCAAAAAATAATATCTAAGAGTTGAAAATATTTTGCGTTATTCTTAAATTTCACGGTCAATTAAGTCGGTAACAACGTAATATCTAGGATCATCTACAGAATCTTCAATATTATTTTTAAATGCTGGATTAGCTTTAAGGAGTAACATTTTACATTCAGGGCTTAGGTGGGTTAGAATTACTTTTTTATTTAAGTTGCTATATTTTTGAATTAAGCTTTCTAAAGATTCAATACCTGAGTGGTCGCTAACTCTAGATTCTATAAAGTCAATTTCTATTTTTTTAGGGTCTTTTTTAAAATCAAATTTAGAATTGAAGTTTTGAATCGACCCAAAAAATAATGGTCCCCAAATTTCATAAACCTTTGTACCGTCTTTTTTTACACGTTTTCTAGCCCTAATCATAGTTGCATTTTTCCATGCAAATACTAGTGCAGAAATAATTACTCCAACAATTACTGCTATTGCCAAATCTTGCCAAACTGTAATTGCTGAAACAGTAATTAGAACAAAGGCATCTGATTTAGGGATCTTATGTAAGATTCTTAAGCTACTCCACGCAAATGTCCCAATAACTACCATAAACATTACTCCAACTAGCGCCGCTATTGGTATTTGTTCGATTACACCTGAGCCAAAAAGAATAAAAACTAATAAAGAAACTGCAGCTACTATCCCAGATAAACGACCTCTACCACCAGAATTTACATTTATAATTGATTGACCTATCATAGCGCAACCACCCATTCCTCCAAAAAGGCCATTTAAAAAATTGGCACCTCCTTGAGCCAAACATTCTCTATTTCCGCTTCCACGAGTTTGAGTTACTTCATCTACTAGGTTAAGAGTCATTAAAGATTCGATCAGTCCTACTGCAGCTAATAAAAAGGCTGTAGATAAAATCAGGTTCCAGTGACCTTCAAGTGTGTATAATAATTCAAATATCTGTCCTTGGAAAACTGGTAATCCTCCGCTAATTCCCTCACCGCCACCATCAAGAATAAATGATCCAACTGTGGAAACTTCAAGATTTCCAATTATAGTAATTAACGCCACAGTTACTATTGCGACAAGAGCCGCAGGAACTTTAGTTGTTAGTTTAGGAAGGTAATACATGATTAGCATTGTTGCTCCAACTAAAGCAAGCATAGTATATAATTCTGTACCAGTTATCCAGCTAGTGCCATCGACTGTAGTTTTTTTAAATAAACTTAATTGAGACAAGAAAATCACAATTGCTAAACCGTTGACAAATCCCATCATAACTGAATGTGGTATTAGTCTAACAAATTTCCCAAGTTTAAAAACCCCAGCGGATGCTTGTATTACACCTACAATTAGAAGTGTGATAAAAAGCCAATGTAAACCTAAATTTTCAACTGGAGCAACAAGAGAACCTCCTACTTCATTTCCTTTTTGAATCATGTGAATCATAACAACTGCCATTGCACCTGTAGCACCAGAAATCATACCTGGCCTACCTCCGAAGATAGAAGTTATTATACCCATAATAAAGGCTCCATAAAGCCCTACAAGAGGATCAATACCAGCTATAAATGCAAAAGCAACTGCTTCGGGCACTAATGCCAGAGCAACTGTTAAGCCGGAAAGAATATCATTTTTTGGGTTTTGACTAAAATTTTTGAGCAATGTTTTCAAGAGTATTTTTTTTGTTTTTTTAAAGCCGCAAATCTAACTTATTCCTAGTACTATGTACTTTGAAAAAGTCAAACTTATTACGGTTTTACTTTATTCTAATTTATTTAATGTGTTTATTGATTTTTCATTAATAAAACATCTTTTTTTTTGTCAAATTAGTTGATGTAGTTCACTTATCATATAAACTTATTTAAGAGAAGTTTTTAAAAACTGTATGTATATTTGGCATATTAATTGATATGTAGAATCTAAAAAACTGATGAGTAAACTTATACTTCCATTAATAATTTTATTAAACCTTAATTTAAGAGCTCAATCTTTAGAAGTTCAAGTTCAAGATTCGCTTACTTTATTTCCAATTGCTTTTTCTACGGTATCTTTTTCTAATAATAAGGCATTAATAACGGATGAAAATGGAGAATTTATATTAATTAAATCAGGTGTAAGTAATCAAGACTCTTTATTTGTTTCATCAATTGGTTACCAAAAAGCTTCATTTGCTTTAAATGAATTTAACGATAGTATTATTTTTTTACTACCAAAACCTGTGATCTTAGCTGATGTGATTCTCACTAGTAAAAGATTAACATCTGAAGAAATAATTGAAGAGGTGATTAAAAATATAGAAAGAAACTATGAAAAGGGGATTACTCAAAATAAAGTTTTTTTAAGAAAAAGTTCAACTTCAAAAACAAAAAGGTTTAACACCAGCAAATTTAAATCATCAATTAATGAAATAAATAGTTCTTTGTTAGATAGTATTTTAAATAATCTTTCCAAAGAAAACAATTCTGTATTAGAAACTTTATGTTATCAATTTGGAAATACAGATGAAGACAATCAAAAAATTAATTTAATTAAAGCTAGAGAAACATATAGTAAGGATGATGAAATATTAGAATCTCTAAATGATAGGCTTGAATTGTATTTAAAAGAAAATATTAAATCGGATTCTTATTTTAAAATTAAATCTAGACTCTTTGGTGCGGACATGACAATTGATGGATTACATGAAATGGATAGTACATCAACTGACTTTATAAGCAAAAAAAATAAAGAAGACTTAGAACGAAAAAAGAATTTTGCTGGAAATCAAAAAAACACCATTAATAATATTTACTCAAAGCTTTTTTATAATGAAGATTCAAACTTTGACTTTATATTAAAACCTAAAAAATATAGTTTTTCTGAACCTGAACTTAATTTCGTTGGTGACGACTTGGTTTATATAATTGAATGTACTCCCAAAGGAAGTGCTAAGTATAAGGGGACCTTGTATATCAATTCAGATGATTTTGCAGTAATAAGATTAGATTTTAAAAATATTAAACCATTGTTTAAATTTAAATTACTAGGTGTTTCTTACAATCAATACCATAGAGAAGGAAAATTCCTTTTATCAAAATTTGAAAACAAAAAATATAATTTATCCTATGCTCAGACTACCTCAAATCAATCTTTTTCAATTGATAGACCAATAAGACTTATAGAGAAAAATAAAAATGTCAAAGGTCGTCGTAAGCAAAATGAAATTTCATTTAAAATGGATATGGCCATTGATCAAGAATATAAAACTGAGATACAAGTATTTGAATCTACAAAAATGAATGATGAAGAGTTCCAGAAAATTATAGAAGAAAACAAGGTTCTACCTGAATTTCTTAATGAGTTTACAACTAATTTCTGGGAAGAATTTTAAACTACTCCAATTTAGTGGTTTAATCTATTGAGTTCATCTCTTTTTTCTTCTTTTAATTGTGATTAATACTTGGCATAACTTTCAAATATGATTCATTATCTTTACAAACAATTAATTTTTCAAGAAAAAATTTGGAACAAATAAAATCATATTTAGATAAAGTAGCTTCTATTTCTGAATTAGATTGGTTGTTTTTTATGTCCAAATTACAACGACGTGTAATTCTAAAGAAAGCTGTTTTTTTAAAAGCTTCAAAAATAGAAAATTTTATATCATTTATAGAATCTGGAGTTGTACGCTTATTTATTCCGAAAGAAAATCCAGAAAAAGAAATAACTTTTGGTTTTAGTTTTAAAAATCAGTTTGTGAGTGCTTATGATTCTTTCTTAACACAAACTCCTTCTGCTTATCAGCTACAAGCTCTTACAGAAACTACCATTCTAAGTATTACATATGAAGATTTGCAGTTGGTTTATAAACATACGCAGATTGGAAATCTTATCGGTAGATTAACCGCAGAACGTCTTTTTTTAATAAAATCTAAACGAGAACAAAACCTCTTAAACCTCAGTGCAGAAGAACGATATCTTAAATTATTTAAAGAACGTCCAGAACTTTTAAAAAAAATTCCTTTAAAATATATTAGTTCATATATTGGTGTTACAGCACAAGCGTTAAGCAGAATTAGAAAACGTTTATAATTCCTGTTTTTATTGATTTGGGTTCATTGTTTGGCTTTCAAGATCATAGTAGCTTTGTAAAAAAAACATGGTGATTCTTATTTTTGTTCTAGTACTCTGGTATGGTGGGTTATTTTTTCAATCTTTCTTTTTACATCGTTATGCCGCACATCAGGTATTTACCATGTCTAAAACAATGGAACGTATTACGTTTGTTTTAACTTGGGTTTTTCAAGGTTCTAGTTATTTAAGTGCTTATGGTTACGGCATTATGCATAGAATGCATCATGCATATACAGATACTGAAAAAGATCCCCACTCCCCTTCTCATGATTCAAATTTATTTGCAATGATGTGGAAAACAAAAACAATCTATCAAGATATTAATCTACAGCGAATACCTATTGATCAGCGTTTTGTGAAAAATGTTCCACAATGGAAAGGCTTTGATCAGTTTGCAAGTTCTCGGTTTTCTAGATTGCTTTGGATTGCTGTTTATATAATATTCTTTATTGTATTTGTGAATAGCTGGTGGCAATGGTTACTATTGCCTGTAATCTTGTTAATGGCCCCTATACATGGTGTTATTATTAACTGGTTTGGTCATATCTATGGTTATGTTAATTATACAATGAAAAACACCAGTAAAAATCTTTTTCATTTTGATTTTTTAATGATGGGAGAAGGATATCATAACAACCATCACAAAAATGCAAGCAATGCTAATTTTGGTGTTAAATGGCATGAGGTAGATATTACCTATTTAATTATAAGATTATTAAATAAAATTGGCTGTATTCAATTAAAATAGTTATATCACTCAACGGTAACTGACTTTGCAAGATTTCTAGGTTGATCTACATTTCTTCCAAGTTTTACTGCTATGTGGTATGATAATAATTGTAATGGAATAGTTGTAAGTAGTGGAGTTAATGATTCAATAGTTTCAGGTACTTCAATGTAGTAATCAGCAATTTCCTTCACGTCTTTATCACCCTTGGAAACAATTGCTATTATTTGTCCTTTTCTAGATTGAATTTCTCTAATGTTACTTACTACTTTTTCATAATGACCTTTAGACGTAGCTATAACTACTGTGGGCATATTTTCATCAATTAAAGCGATTGGACCATGCTTCATTTCTGCTGCAGGATAACCTTCTGCATGAATATAAGATATCTCTTTAAGTTTTAAAGCCCCTTCTAGTGCTACAGGAAAGTTAAATCCTCTTCCTAAATAAAGACAGTTTTTAGAGTTTTTAATCTTCTCTGCAATTTCTTCTATTTTATCATTAAGACTTAAAGCTTCCTCAATTTTTTTAGGAATACTATTTAGTTCCGATAGGAGTTCAATAAATGAATCAGATGACAAAACTCCTTTAGCCTTAGCTATTTTTAATGCCATTAAATATAGTACAGTAATTTGAGTGGTGAATGCTTTAGTTGAAGCCACCCCAATTTCAGGACCAGCATGTGTATAGGAACCTGAGTGGGACATTCTTGTAATAGACGACCCTACTACATTACAAATTCCATAAACAAAAGCACCTCTATCTTTAGCTAATTTCATAGCAGCTAAAGTATCAGCGGTTTCTCCTGATTGCGAAATTGCTATTACGATATCATTAGCATTAATTATTGGATCTCTATACCTAAATTCAGATGCGTATTCTACTTCAACTGGAATTCTAGAGATTTGTTCAAATATGTATTCTCCAACGAGTCCTGCGTGCCAAGAAGTCCCACACCCAATAATGGTGATTTTATTTGCTGAAGTAAATTTATTTAAATTATTATCTATTCCTGAGAGCTTAACAATACCTTTATTTAAATTAAGCCTTCCTCTTAGAGTATCAATTATTGCCTTAGGCTGCTCATGAATTTCTTTGAGCATAAAATGATCAAACCCTCCTTTTTCAATCTCTGATAATTCTAATTCTAATACTTCAATTGTTGGTGAGATCTTAGTGTCATTAGAAATCTCATAGAACTTTATTTCTTTATGATTTCTTAAAACTCCAACCTGTCCTTCTTCAAGATAAATAACTTTCCTTGTAAAGTCTAAAAATGGAGTTACATCACTACCAATAAACATTTCATCTTCACCAATACCAATAGCTAAAGGGCTTCCAAGTCTAGCTACTACAATTTCATCAGGCTTTTTTTTATCAAAAACTGCAATAGCATATGCTCCAATTACTTGTGATAATGCTAGTTGAACAGCTTTTCCAAGTTTTACATTTTCAGTTTCTTGAACATATTCTATTAAATTAACTAGAACTTCTGTATCAGTTTCAGACTCGAAATGATATCCTTTAGAAATTAATTCATTTTTTATTGTAGCATAATTTTCAATAATCCCATTATGAACGATGACTAATGATTTATTATTAGACAGAATTGGATGTGCATTTACATCATTAGGTTCTCCATGAGTAGCCCACCTAGTATGACCTATACCAATATTTCCGTCTAGTGAATTTGCTTTTTTGGCTTTATTAACTAAATCCTCAACTTTACCTTTTGTTTTATAAACACTTAATTTGGAATTATATAAAGCAACTCCAGAGCTATCGTAGCCTCTGTATTCTAATCGTTTGAGACCGTTAATAACGATTTCATAAGCATTTTTTTTACCAATATAACCAACTATACCACACATAAATTATAAACGAATTAAATATTAAGTTAAAAAATTATTTAAAGGGAACTCTAATTTCTTGATCATTCGTCAGGGTCCGTATAATATATTTTAATTTTCGGTCTTTTGTCTAAATTATCAGATTGACTACCATGTAAAACTGTTCCTTTATGACTTAGAATTGCCCCTGAAGGATAATCACGAGTTTCTTCACCGCTATTTAAAATAGAAAAGTTTTGTATTGATCCTACATTAGAAGTTACTACAAGGC
>CAJVXR010000032.1 GCA_913009535.1 uncultured Flavobacteriales bacterium
ACTTTAAAAAAATAAAAAATGGATAATATTTATTTATTAATGATTGTTGCTTTAGGTGTATTAGCTATAGCAGATTTAGTAGTTGGAGTTAGTAACGATGCTGTGAATTTTTTAAATTCTGCAATTGGCTCTAAAGCTATTTCATTTAGAACTATAATGATAGTAGCTAGTATAGGAATTGCAGTTGGTGCAATATTTTCTAGTGGTATGATGGAAGTTGCCAGAAAAGGTATTTTCAATCCTGGGGAATTTATGTTTAGTGAAATAATGATAATTTTCATGGCGGTCATGATAACTGATATTTTATTACTAGACTTTTTTAATTCCGTTGGGATGCCTACATCGACAACTGTTTCAATTGTTTTTGAATTATTAGGCGCTGCTGTTGCAATGGCATTAATAAAAATTGGTGCTGATAACGGAAGTTTCTCGGATCTTGTAATATATATAAATACCTCGAAAGCAACTCAAATTATATTTGGAATATTGCTCTCGGTCGTCGTCGCCTTTTCCATTGGTGCGATTGTACAATGGGCGTCAAGGTTACTTTTATCCTATGATTTTGAAAATAAGGCAGCATGGGTAAGCGCAATCTTTGGTGGATTAGCTATCACTGCGATATCTTATTTTATTTTAATGAAGGGTATTAAAGGGACACCTTATGCAAAACTTAGTTTTGATATAATTAATGGAATGACAATTAAAGAATTTTTAGAAACGAAGGTGACATCAATAATACTAGTTAGTTCAGTTTTTTGGTCACTATTTGCTTACATATTAATAGCATTTTTTAAAACAAATATTTACAAAATCATTATACTAATTGGTACTTTTGCTTTGGCTCTAGCCTTTGCTGGAAATGATTTAGTGAATTTTATAGGAGTACCCATAGCTGCATGGCAGTCTTATGAAGCATGGCTCGCATCTGGTATTCCTGCAAATGAGTTTAGTATGGAAGTTTTAGCATCTAAAGTTCCTACTCCAAATACTTTATTGTTAGCAGCTGGAATGATAATGGTTCTTACTCTTTGGTTTTCTTCAAAAGCCAAAAGAGTTGTAAAGACATCCATAGACTTATCAAAACAAGGAGATACAAAAGAGAGGTTTAATCCAAACTTTGTTTCTAGATTTTTAGTGAGGTCAGCAAGTAAAGCATCTTTACTTATTGATAAGGTAACTCCAAAACCAATTAATGATTTCATAGAAAAACAATTTAAGGAAAAAACTGTTTTAGCTGCAACAATAAGTGATGAAGACAGGCCAGCATTTGATTTAGTGAGAGCATCTGTGAATTTAATGGTAGCGGGTATTTTAATTTCAATAGCTACTTCATATAAGCTACCACTATCTACTACATACGTAACATTTATGGTAGCAATGGGTACATCTTTAGCGGATAGAGCCTGGGGAAGCGAAAGTGCAGTTTATAGGGTAGCAGGAGTATTAAACGTAATTGGAGGGTGGTTTGGTACTGCCATAGTTGCTTTTACAGCAGCTGGACTAATTGCTTTTTTAATAAATATCTCTGAATTAATGATAGCAGTATTACTTCTTGGTGTTGTAGTGATTGGAGTTAAAAATTATTTAAATGGTAAAAAATCTTCTGATTTGTCAGATGAAGAAACATTATCTTTTGATGAAAGTAGCTCTTTACAAGGAGTAATCTTTGAAAGCTCAAAAAATATTTCTAAAGTAATGAAAAGAGGTGAAAAGGTTTACTCAAGTGCTATAGAGGGTCTTTCAAAACAAGATTTAGATTTACTGAAAAAGAACAAAAAGCAAACAGCTAAGCTTTCTAATGATGTAGATGAGCTTAGAGATAATCTATTTTATTTTATTAAAAACTTAGACGAATCTAGTTTAAATGCAAGTAATTTTTATATTAATCTACTTGGGTATCTTCAAGATATTACACAGTCATTAGAATATATAAATAAGAAGAGCTATAAGCATATTAATAATAATCACAGTAAGTTAAAATTAACTCAAATAAGGGAATTAATTGAAGTAAACTCTAGTATTAGTGAATTATTTATAGAAGTAAATGAATTATATAAAAACAAATCTTTTAATAAAATTAAAACAGTTATTAAGAAAAAAGATGGTATATATAAATTAGTTCAGGATAAAATTTTGGCGCAAGTAGCTAGAACTAGAAATGAAGAAAAGAGTCCAAAAAACACTGCTTTATATTTTGGTATTTTGCAGGAAACTAAGGATTTATTAAATGCTATTATGAATTTATTGTCTGATTATAATGAATCGCATGACTCATCGATTAAGCCAGCAAAAGTAGATAAATAAGTTCTTCTCATATTACAAAAAAAGCCCCTAATTAGATTAGGGGCTTTTTTTATAGAAAAAATTAATTATTTAGGATCCGCACATTAAACAATCATCCCCTTGTCCATCTTTAGATTGAGCGATTAATTGCTTCATCTCGTCGGGAGTCATAGGCTGTACATCTACATCTTTTGTTTCTGCAAACTTTTTAGCTGTTTTCTCAGCAGTCTTTTTTTTGCTTGCAACAACTTCTGACTTCACCTCTACCTCTACCTTTGGTTCGACAACTTCAGCTTTAGGTTCAGTATCTTTTTTAGTTTCTGTACTTGATTTAGTATCTAATGTGAATTTAATTGCATCTACAGCACTTTTGGTTCTTAAATAATACATCCCTGTCTTTAGTCCACTTTTCCAAGCATAGAAATGCATAGATGTTAATTTAGCCATGGTAGCTCCTTCTAAAAATAGATTCAACGATTGAGATTGATCAATGAAATAACCTCTTTCTTTAGACATGTCGATTATATCTTTCATACTCAATTCCCAAACAGTTCTATATAACTCCTTAATATCGTCAGGAATTACATCAATATCTTGAACAGAACCATTTGCTCTCATTATTTCTTGCTTTAAACCTTCATCCCATAGTCCGAGGTTTACCAAATCTTCAAGTAAGTGTTTATTAACGATAATAAACTCTCCTGATAAAACACGTCTTGTATAGATATTTGAAGTGTATGGTTCAAAACACTCATTATTACCAAGAATTTGTGAAGTGCTGGCGGTAGGCATTGGAGCTACTAGTAATGAATTTCTAACACCATTTTTAAGGACGTCTTTTCTTAGTTTTTCCCAATTCCAGTTTCCACTTAAATCTTTTTCATTAACGCCCCATAAATTATGTTGAAATTCACCTTTACTAATTGGTGAGCCCTCATAACTTTGGTAAGGGCCGTCTTGTATAGCTTCATCCATTGATGCTTCAACAGCTCCATAATATAGAGTTTCGAAAATATCTTGATTTAATCTCTTCGCTTCTTCTGAGGTAAAAGGAAGTCGTAATTTTATAAAAGTATCCGCTAAACCTTGTACTCCTAATCCGATAGGTCTATGTCTAAAGTTAGAGTTTTCTGCTTCTTTAACTGGATAATAGTTTCTATCAATTACTCTATTTAAATTTTTGGTTACTCTCTTGGTAATTCTGTAAAGTTCTTGGTGATCAAACTTACCATCTTTAATAAACATTGGAAGTGCTATAGAAGCTAGGTTACATACAGCAATTTCGTCTGGAGATGTATATTCTAGAATCTCAGTACATAAGTTTGAAGATCGTATTGTACCTAAGTTTTTCTGATTTGATTTAACATTCGCTGAATCTTTGTAAAGCATATAAGGAGTCCCTGTTTCTATTTGAGACTCTAGTATTTTTTCCCAGAGTTCTCTGGCTTTAATAGTTTTTCTACCTTTACCTTTAGATTCATATTTTAGGTATAATTTATCAAAAGCATCCGCATGTACATCGCATAACCCTGGACATTCATTTGGACACATTAAGGTCCATTCCCCATTCTCTTCAACTCTTTTCATAAATAAATCAGGAACCCACATTGCATAAAATAGATCTCGTGCTCTCATTTCTTCTTTCCCATGATTTTTCTTCAAATCTAAAAAATCAAAAATATCTGCGTGCCAAGGCTCTATATATATTGCAAAACTCCCTTTTCTTTTTCCTCCACCTTGGTCTACATATCTTGCTGTATCGTTAAAAACCTGAAGCATTGGAACGATTCCGTTACTAGTTCCATTAGTTCCAGCAATATAGCTGCCAGTTGCTCTAATATTGTGAATTGATAAACCTATACCACCTGCTGACTGAGATATTTTAGCAGTTTGTTTTAATGTATCATAAATTCCTTCAATACTATCATCTTTCATTGTTAATAAAAAACAAGATGACATTTGAGGTTTTGGTGTACCAGAGTTAAATAGTGTTGGGGTTGCGTGAGTGAAATATTTCTTAGACATTAACTCATAAGTTTCTATTGCTGAATCCAAATCATTTAAATGAATTCCAATTGAAACTCTCATCAACATGTGTTGAGGTCTTTCAGCTATTTCTCCATTTAATTTTAGCAGATAAGATCTTTCTAAAGTTTTAAACCCGAAGTAATCGTAACCAAAATCTCTATTATAAATAATTGTAGAGTCTAACAGCTCTTTATTATCCATAATAACTTTATAAACATCATCTGCTAATAGAGGTGCTTTTTTTCCTGTTCTAGGGTTTACATACTTATGTAGATCCTCCATCACATCACTAAAAGTTTTTTTAGTGTTTTTATGTAAGTTTGATACTGAAATTCGTGCTGCTAATTTAGCAAAGTCAGGATGTGTAGTAGTCATGGTAGCTGCAACTTCTGCCGCTAAGTTATCCAACTCGCTTGTTGTAACTCCATCATATAAGCCTTCAATAACCCTAACCGCGACCTTAATGGGGTCAACAAGTGGATTCAAACCATAGCAAAGCTTTCTAACTCGTGCTGTGATTTTGTCAAACATCATTGGTTCTTTCTTACCGTCTCTCTTGGATACAAACATATAATTGTAATAGTTAGTCTTCTAGAAATATTCTAGAATTAGTTAGTTAGTTAGTTTAATAATTGATAAATGGAATAATTTAACTGATTGTATTAAAAATCAGCATCAAAACTAAATTTATCTTTATCCTCTTCTTTGTTTAATACTCCTGCTTTTTGATATTCAGAAACTCTCTTTTCAAAAAAGTTAGTTTTTCCTTGTAGCGAGATCATATCCATAAAATCAAACGGGTTTGTAGTATTAAACTCTTTTTCACAATCAAGTTCAGACAACAATCTATCCGTTACAAATTCAAGGTACTGTGACATTAATTTGTCATTCATTCCAATAAGACTAATTGGTAAAGATTCCGTAATAAATTCTCTTTCAATATTTAAAGCGTCAAGTAAAATCTCTCTGATTCTAGCTTTTGGCACTTTGTTATTTAAATGATGATTGTGTAAGTGTACTGCAAAATCACAATGTACTCCTTCGTCTCTTGAGATTAATTCATTAGAAAACGTTAGTCCTGGCATTAAACCACGTTTTTTAAGCCAGAAAATAGAGCAAAAAGCACCAGAAAAGAAGATACCCTCAACAGCTGCAAAAGCTATTAATCGCTCAGCAAAACTTGGTGAATCAATCCATTTAAGAGCCCAGTCTGCTTTTTTCTTAATAGCAGGAAAAGTCTCAATAGCATTAAATAGTCCGTCTTTTTCTTTTTCGTCTTTTACATAAGTATCAATAAGTAGTGAATACGTTTCGCTATGAATATTCTCCATCATTATTTGAAAACCATAGAAAAACTTTGCCTCGCTGTATTGTACTTCGTTTACGAAATTCTCAGCTAAATTTTCATTAACAATCCCATCACTTGCAGCAAAAAATGCTAAAATATGTTTAATGAAATACTTTTCATCTTTACTTAATTTATTATTCCAGTCGGTAAGGTCTTGGTGTAAATCGATCTCTTCAGCAGTCCAAAAACTTGCTTCCGATTTTTTATACCATTCCCATATATCGTGGTGTTGAATTGGAAAAATTACAAACCTTGATTTATTTTCTTCCAGAAGTGGTTCTACTGCATTTGACATATTTAATATAATTGTTTAAAAATTAGCGTTAAAATTGATATAACTTGGGACTAACAAATATTCAAAATTTTTCTCGAAAATGAAAGTCATCTTTATTAACATTGTGTACAAGTTTTTAACAAAACAAGTTTTATTTAAAAAAACAAATAAGATAAAAGTTACATTGTAAAATATTGATTAGCAGTACTTTAAGAACAGGTGAAAAAATTGTCTCTCAAGAGATAAAAAAAATAAAATTAAAAACATGAAAAAACTTTGAGGTCTATTTTTTAAAATCTTTTGCGGCCAATTCTAATTCTAGGTACCAGTCTTTTCCAAATTTTCTAATCAATGCCTCTTTTACAAATTTATAGACAGGAACTTTAAGTTCTTTTCCCAAAACACATGCGTCGTCACAAATAGCCCATTTATCATAGTTTACAGAAATAAATTCGCTAAAATCTTTGGTTCTAACAGGATACAAATGACATGATATAGGTTTTTTCCAAGTTATAAGTCCTTCGTTATATGCTTTTTCAAAACTACATTGCGCTATTTTATTTTTATCTAATATCAAATAAACACACTCTTTACCATTTACAAGTGGGGTTTCTAAATCGCCTGAATCAGTAGTAATAAATTGTCCTTGTTGATTTATTTCATTAATGGATGTCGGGCTGAGATAACTCTTTACAATTGGATAGAACTTTTTTATTTCATCTAATTCCTTAAGCTCTAAAGGGGCTCCAGCATCACCCTCAACGCAGCAGGCTCCTTTACATGCGCCAAGGTTGCATACAAAGTCATTTTCTATAATTGACTCAGATATTAAAGTATTTTTAATTTGAAACATAAGGCAAATATATAAATAACAAAAAATATAAAAATAATCATTGTAATTATAGATAATTATCTGAAATTTGCAAAAAGAAATTTACTTAAAATGAATTTTAATATTAAAGAAATATTTACAGCATTTATGATTTTGTTTGCTGTTATTGATATAGTAGGAAACATTCCTATAATTATCGATTTGAGAAAAAAAGTTGGGCATATTCAAAGTGAAAAAGCTTCAATAATTGCAGGTGTGATAATGATCTTTTTCTTATTTATAGGAGAAAATATTTTATCTTTAATTGGTATAGACGTTAACTCATTTGCTGTTGCAGGAGCTTTTGTTTTATTCTTTATTGCGCTAGAAATGATTTTAGGGATTACCCTTTATAAAGATGAGGAAAGTACAATGTTAACAGCATCTGTTTTTCCTCTAGCTTTTCCATTAATTGCCGGACCTGGAAGTTTAACTACACTATTGTCGATTAAATCAGAGTTTTCAACACCAAACATCATTGTAGCAATTATTGTTAATGTGCTTGTTATTTATTTAGTTTTAAAAACATCTGGTAAAATTGAAAAAGTAATAGGAAGTAATGGAATTCAAATAATAAGAAAAGTATTTGGAGTAGTTTTATTAGCTATCGCTGTAAAGCTATTTATGTCTAACATAAAAGAATTAATCTAAGATGATCAAACTAAGCTATGTGATTTCAGTCGTTGCCTTTTTAATTGTAATTTATAACATCACAATTGTAAATTGGGAAGACCCTTTTTCTGGAGATAGTATAATTGCGCTAATCGCTATTATGTGTGGGGTTTGCTGCATCATGATTATGACGATCTTAAGAACTTCAAAAAAAATACAAAAATTAGCAGCTAAAAATTAAGTTATATCAGGAATATGAGTTAATTCGATTCCAGCTTTTTCTAAAAAATCAAGCCCTGACTTATCTTTATAGGCCTTATTAAACACTACCCTTTTAATTTTAGCTTGATGAATTAATTTACTACACTCCTTACAAGGAGAAAGTGAGATGTAAAGAGTAGCCCCGTCAGATGATTGAGTAGAAGAAGCGATTTTAGTTATAGCGTTAGCTTCGGCATGTAAAACATACCATTTTGTATAACCATCTTCATCTTCACAATAATTTTCTAAACCAGATGGAGTGCCATTATAACCATCTGATATTATCATGTTATTTTTAACAATAAGTGCCCCAACTTTTTTGCGCTCACAGTAAGAGAGTTTTCCCCATTCTGCAGCCATTTTTAAGTAAGCTATATCGTATTTAAGTTTTTTTTCCAAGGAGTGATTTAATTTATATTAAACTTAATACTTTTCGATTCAAAAGATTCTAAACCAGCTTTAAGAAAAGACAAATAATCTTCTTCACTTGGGGTGTATCCAACTGGAGAGGCTATAATTTCATTCCCTTCGGGATTTAAAAGCACGTAGTAAGGTTGAGAATTAGTTTGAAAAAATTCAGTTTGAAAGTGAGCCCATTTATGGCCGTAATTCTTTAATTTCCTAAATCCATCTCCCGTACTTCTTTTTACTAAGACCTGCTCATCTTTGGGAAGTGTTTTTTTATCATCTACGTATAGTGATATCAATACATATTCATTTCTTATAATTTTATCTATACTACTTAAGGGCCATATGTGTTCTTCCATTTTTCTACAATTAACACACGCAAAACCGGTAAAATCTAACAGGATTGGTTTGTTCACTTTTTTAGCATGTTCAATTCCTGATTTTAGATCCTTAAAGCAGTCTAAATTATTAGGACAATCATTTGGGTACAAAATACTATAGCCCACAGGAGGAGCTAGTCCACTAAGTAGAGCCAACGGTTTAAAGGTGGATGTTTCACTATTGTAAGTAAAACCTGAGGCCAGATATATAGAAAAAGAAAAAGCTAAAACAATACTACAAATTCTAATAAATGAAAACTTACCTACTTTTTGATCGTGCGGAAATTTAATTATACCAAGTAAATAAAGTGTCAAACATGCAGAAATAACAAACCATAAAAACAAGAATACTTCAATTTTTAATAAATTCCAATGAGCCACTAAATCTGCATTGGATAAGAATTTAAGAGCAAGAGCAAGCTCAACAAAACCTAACACAACTTTAATTGTATTTAACCAAGATCCGGATTTAGGTAAATTACTTAATACTTTAGGGAACATTGCAAATAATGCAAACGGTAAACCTAGAGCAACTCCAAAACCACCCATTCCAGCGGTCAACTGCCACGCTCCTCCATCACTAGTTATAGAACTAGCGAGCAAAGATCCTAGAATTGGACCAGTACAAGAAAACGAAACTACAGCAAGGGTTAGAGCCATAAAAAATACTCCTAATACCCCTCCAAATGTTTCTCCTTTGGTAGAGTTATTTACCCAGCTTGAGGGAAGTGTTAGTTCATAATATCCAAAAAATGAAAATGCAAAAAATATAAATATTAAAAAGAAAATAATATTTAAAGTAACGTTAGTGGATATTTCGTTTAAAATATCTGGATTTACAGAGTCTAGCAAATGAAATGGAACACTTAAAAGTAGGTATACTAAAACAATAAAGAATCCATAAAGTAAAGCATTGTAGACTCCTTTTTTGTCATTTTGCTTAGTGAAAAAACTAACCGTTAGAGGAATCATTGGAAAAACACAAGGGGTCAATAAAGCTAATAAACCACCTATAAAACCTAGTCCAAAAATACTAAATAAGGTCTTGTTGTTTTTTGGTGTCGAAGCGGAAACCTCAGATTCTGATTTGTTTTTATAAGCAATTACCTCTTCTGGCTTGTAGCCATATAATAAAATATTTGAGTCTTCTAATAATTCAAGACTTGAATTGTTGGTTTCATTATACTTAGTTGATGTACCCGAACTTACTAATTCAAACAGGAAATCAATATCAGTTGGAGGCAAACATCTAGTATCATCACAAGTCATAAAAGTTAAATAACCAGAGATAGGGGAAGCATCAGCAATTACGTTTACTTTTTGAGTAAATTTTGCTTTGGAATAAAATTTTGATACAATCATTTCAAACACAGGGTCCTGTTCGGTAACCTTGTTCGTTTGATCTTCAACAACATCACCTATTAATTCAACATTTGTATTTTTATCAAATTCAAAAGAAGTAGGAATCGGGCCAAAACCATCAATGTATTGAGAGTAAACAGACCATTTGTAATCTATGTTAG
This sequence comes from uncultured Flavobacteriales bacterium, assembly GCA_913009535.1. The sequence goes on from CAJVXR010000032.1 coordinate 9,989, forward strand.
CCGTGAATATAAGGTCGTATTCAGTTTCTGATATTTTAACAGTTTCGAATTCCCAAGTTACAGGCTCTAATATTTGATCGCCAATAATATCTGATTTAGCAATATTAGTTACAGCAGAAGAAGTTACAGTACCAAAGCACAAAAAAGTAAATAATAAAAATATGTTTTTATATAAAAATCTCATGTAATTTTTTGTAATTGAATACAAATAAATGTAAAATATATTGACTAACTCTTAATAAAGATATAAATAATCAAAAAAGCAGCTGCCTTTTAGTTTTAGATTTCCATTTGGCTTGGTATTTATTATCTACAAAAAACACATTTAGATCTGACTGATATTTTTTGTCTACAAAGAAAATTTTAAAATCTGCTTGATAATTTTGTTCTGTAAAATACCATAAACCAGAATTTCCCTTTGCTTCGTACTTGTTTTTTAATTTGTAAACCAATAAATCTGCTTGGTATTCATAGTCAACTACATAGACCTTAATGTCTGACTGATACGAATAATCAACAGAGTAAAAAGTTTGAGAAAATAATGTAAAGGAGGAGCTTAAAAATAGTATTATGGGTAGTCTCATACATAAATATAATAAATAAAAAATTATTTATTATTAATCCAATTTAATGTTTCCTCGACTGCTATATGACTCGGAACATAATGAGCTTCTTCAACAACTACATGTCTTTTATTCTCTTTATCTAAATTTAAAAGATTGTAAAGTGGTAATTGTGAGGACTGATATGGAAAAAAGTAATCATATCTTCCATTAAGTAGCAGGGTAGGCATTTTTATCCTTGCAGCATATTTTTCGGGCTGTATTTCTTCTCTCACATCATCTAATGAAATCCCCCCAACAGCTAAAATACCAGTTTTAAGCCTGTCTTCAATTGCCAGTATATTAACGCCCATTTGTCCACCCCAACTTACACCAAAGTAATGGGGTTCGTAGCCATTTTTGATAGCGTAATCTACAGCATATCTAACTTCTTTAACCCAAGTAACAGAGTGATCTCTATAATTCATAGATCGATTACCAATGTCTGTTTTGATATCATCTTGTCGTGAATAAGTACTTAAATATTCTGGGTAAATTATATCAATACCAGCTTGTAAGAAATCATCAAAAAAGTCAGGGTAAACTAATTTGTCTCTGTAAATAGAGCTTGATCCCGGAAAATATATTAAAGCTATTTTAGATTTTATATCAGGGTTTGCCTGTAGATTGTGAATTGGTAATATGGTATTATCATAAATAATATCTGAAGAGTGACAAAAATAATCTCGGTCAGCTACTTTTGTAACTGCTAAATCTTTGAAACTAATACTTTCTTTATCATACAAATACAAACTTTTAATCAGTTTCCACTCCTTTTCTGTAGTTTGAAAATTATCATAAAAATTTCTTAAATTTTCTCGTTTATAAAAAATCTCCCCCGAGTTATCCGCTTCTAATTTTTTTACAAGTCTAACCCCGTTGTATGAAGATCTGTCCCAAGCATTTTGGGAAAAGAAATCAAAGGGAACGTAAGAATCGTCGGCATAAGACCCTCCAAGAATACCTTTCGAGTAATCGTCTGTGAAGCTATTACTAACCCACTCTCTAACATTACCCGCCATATCATATATCCCATTATAATTTACAGAGTTGGATTCAATTCTTGAATTAGTATAGTTGTAGGTATTAATGTTAGCGTTCTCTAAAGCTTTGTTAGGCTTATATCTGTTAAATGCATAAAACCATTCCGCTAAACTCGGTAGTGACTTCCCTTTAAATTTAGCAAAAGCATAAGCTTCATACCAAGAAATACCAGTAACGGGGTATAAGTCTTTACCTCTCTCATAGTTTCCTTGACGCCAATCTTTTGGTGAAGGAAAATTTGACCTATCAACAAAACTTGTTTTAACTTGATCAAAAGAAATTGAAATTCCTTCATGCATTAAATCAGACGGCCAGTACTCTTCAAGGTAATAGCCATTTGAATCAACAAATTGTTTGTATTCTTTATTAGAGACTTCATATTTATCGATATAGAATGGCTTAACCACTAAGTTTTCATAAGATTTAGAATAATTTGTGTTTCCAAGAAATAATTCCATTTCAGGAAAGTACACCCCTTCTTCATCAGTTTTATTGTCCAGCGAAATGTTCATTCGACTTAGATTAGAAACGCTTGAGAAAAAACTAAAGGTTTCTTTTCCTTCTTGCTCTAACTTTATTTGATTATTAGTGTTACTAATTATTGATGAAAACAAAATAGAAGAATCATTAATCTTGTCTAAATAAACCCATTCATTCCAATCTGTGGTTCGCCAATAAATATCATATTCTCTTAAATTAGAACTAATTGTGATAGTATCATTGACAAGTAAGTCATCATAAAGGATGTTGTTTATTTTGGCATATTCATTTAACATTAACTTTTTATTATCAGCTGAAGACGTGTCAATTATATTTATGTATGGAATTCCAAGAATTAAAATAAATAGAAATAGGATAGAATATATTAAATACGAAAAGCTTGTCTTATTTTGAATAATTGAGATAATAGCAGTTCTAAATTGTCTAATTAATTTTACATTATTTAGAGATGCATTAGGACTGTATCCAAACTCATCTTTAAAAGATTTTGAGAAATAGGAAAGCGAAGAGAATCCTGAATCATAAGCGATTTCTGAGATGTTTTTATCTGCTTTTTTTAATAACTTTTGCGCGTGATCTAGTCGATAAAACCTTATATAGTTAGATAAAGATCTTTGGGTTTTGGATTTAATAGCATCACGAGCAGTCTTTTTATCAAGACCTGTGTTCTCTAATAATTGAGAGGTTGAATACTTACTATCTTTGAAATTTATTTGGATGTCGTTTAAGACAATTTCATAATTATTTTTCATGTGTTTTGGGGGTAGGGGAATTAAAAAAACTCTCATACAAAGAGCAATCAATGTATGAGAGATTAAATATTACATGTCTACAACAGGTGAGCTTAAATCAGGTAGCCATCTCCATATTTCGGAGTAATTTCCCCACATTTCAAGACTACTGTCAAAGAGTGATTGATCAGTATCAAACGAATTTTCACCAAACATTTCATTATAAGCGTCAATAACTTTCGTCCAAACAACGTTTTCATTGTCAAATCCTGAATAGTCAACATGGCTGTAAAAAACAATCACATGACCAGAGTTACCACCAACTGTAGTGTTCCAAACATTTAAACTTATTGAAGTATCTTCAAGCGATGAAGCAGCTTTAGCTACATTATTTCTAAATTTCCAAAAATGAACTCCTTTGCCTCTTTTTATGTTGTAATGCAAAACTTTAGTGACCTTATTAGTTCCTGAGGGTACATTATCAAAACTAGCCATTTCATTAAAACTAATGTATTCAGTACCGCCGACATTATTTATTAATGGAGAAACATTTTCATTCCAATATTTGTAACCGTCCGAATCATATCCATCTAAAGAAACCATAGTAGGCCCAACTCCAAATCTAATTAGCTGTTGTGCTCTCTCCCCTGCTTCAACTTGAAAAGTATAAATAAGTTCTCCGTCGGCTTTACTGTTATATTTTTTTGTTTTTTTCGCTATAGAGGTTTTTGCATTTTGCATCTCCCCTTTGTTAACTTTATAATAAGACAACCAACCTTCTTGGCTATTGGCACTAAAACATAGAGTTAATGCTAGAATAAATAAAATTGATTTTTTCATTTGTTTGTTTTTTTAATTAAATATTAATTTAACAATTTACTAATAATACTAATAATACAAATTATAAAATTGTTTTAACTATTAGAAATAACATTTTAATCTACTGATAAAATTAAAAAGTAAGAACTCCATTTGGTTGATAAATATAATTAAAAGAATAAAAAAGTTAAAAAAACAAATGTCTTTTGAAAATAAATTCACGAAGAA
>CAJVXR010000033.1 GCA_913009535.1 uncultured Flavobacteriales bacterium
TAACTACAACTGCAGATTTAAACCTGTTATTTTTACCAATCATCCATGCAGTCATCAACCCGCCTGCACTTCCACCTGTAACATATAACATGTTTTCATTAGCAATTCCATTTTTAATACAAAAATCAACCCCATCCATAACATCTAAATAATCTTCAGCAGGATAATTATGATGTAGTAGGTTGGCAAATTCTTCTCCGTAGCTAGTGCTTCCTCTAGGATTAGGGTAAAAAACTACATACCCTGCAGCTGCAAATAATTGCATTTCAGCAGAGAACCTGCTTCCATAGTTTGAGATAGGGCCACCGTGATTTTCTACTAAAAACGGATAGCTTTTTGATGAATCATAATTAGGCGGATACACCACCCAACCATGAATATCACGATTATCAAAACTTGATTTATACCAAATTTCTTCAACAAACCCTAAATTTCTGTTTTCTAATAAATGTGAATTTAGATTAGTTATTTGGGTTGATTTTTTACCATTAACTACAGTAAGTTCAGAAGGGTGTTTATAGCTCGTGTTTGTATATACAATTACACCATTATTTGAAACTGAAAAAGAGCCTCCTCCGTAAGGTCTTCCAATACTGTTTCCCCCTAGGTTTTCAGCTAAATCTTTAGAAGATCCATCTAGATTAAGATATGCTATTTTAGTGTCTCCAAGTTTATCATAACTATAATAAATTCCTTTACTATTTGAATCCCAATGGTAATCATTAATGCTAGAATCAACATTAAAACTGATTAAACTAGTATTATCACCATTAGTATCCATTATAGAAAGTTGCGTATTTTGATATGCTTGAACTTTATCTTGATAGCCTAAATAAGCAATATGTTTTCCATTTGGAGATACTTTAGGATTAGAATCTGGTCCATTTCTGTCAGTTAGTGAACTGATTTTTTGATCAATGATATCAACTGAATATATCTCACTATTTCTAAATTCATATTCCCAAGATTCGGATCTATTGGAAGTGAAATAAATTTTTGAATTATCCTTAGACCAAGATAGTGGGCCCCTATGGTTGAAGTCCCCAGATGTTAATTTACTAATCCCTGATCCTTCCGACGAGATTAAAAATACATGAGTAAATCCAGGCTCTATATAACCCTTTCCATCAGATTCGTGATAAAGACGATCGGTAATTCTAGCAGTTTTAGCCCATTTGGCACCTTTTGGTTTTTTAGGCATTTTCACTAAAACCGGAGCTAGAGTTTTAACCTTCATAGTAAATGCTAAATTTGTGCCATTTGAAGACCAGGACAGATTTGATGGGTTTCCTTCCAATTGCGATATTTTAGCATATTTAGAAGTGTTTTTCCAGTAAATATAAATTTCTGATCCCTCTTCTGTAGAGCTGATAAATGCTAATCTATCTCCGTCAGGTGACCAAGTTGCTCCATATTCTTCTGATTCTCTAGAAGTTAATTTTTGATGATTACTACCATTTACATTAACAGTCCATAAATTCCCTACTGCCTTATCTTTTAAGATATCAAAAGTCATTCGTCTATATATAATTTCTGATCCATCTGGACTTATTTGCGGGCTGGAAACATATTGCAAATCGAAAACATCTAAATACGTAAAAACATCATTAGTATTTTGTGAGAAACTAATAGTTTGAAAAAAAGTAAATAACAATAAATATTTCATATTTAATAAGGGTTAGTTCGTTAAGTCAAATTTGTGAGAATATTTTAGTCCAATTATTTTTCTGTTAATTGGATCAATTCTATCTATATCTTTTTGAATTCTATAAAACACCCCTAATTCATTATTTTTATTGATTTTACGATTTAATTTCATCGTTAATCTGTAAAGGTTTACCCCATTGTCTTCATTACCTTTTTTAAACTGATTAAATAACTCTGCCTCAATTTTGAGAAGAGTTTTAATTGACTTAATCTTATAATTAACGCCTGTTCTAAACCTAGCATATTGATTTGGAATGTCTGAAATTCCTAATTCATTAGAGTTTTGATAGCTTAGTCTGTATGTAAGGTCTACAATTCCAATATCATGCTTATAGCTGATATCTGTCTGAAATCTAAATTTAGAATCTAAGCCTTGAATATTTCCTTCAGTATCATTATCAGAAATAAACCGTCCTTTTACTCCAAGCTTAAAATCTTTAAATAGCTCATAATTAAACCCTACTTGGGTAAAATATTTATCTAAAATTGAAATATCATTTTTATATCTTATATGCTCTGCAACATTAATTGAAATCTTAGTTGTTGCTTTAATAGATACTTCTGCAATACCCCATCCCTCTAACTGATCATCAGTTTGAGCAATTAAAGAATTGGTAATAAAAATCAAAAAAACAAATATTAACCTTGCTGGATATCTCATAAAAAAAATTAAGCTTTATATTTAATAGTAATCTCGGCTGTATCTCTTAGAAAGTTAATATTACCAATTTCAAAATCTATAATTTTAACTCCTAATCTATTTTCTAAGTCTTTTTTGAGTATTTCATGATTATCGGGATGAATATTTTCTATTGTTTCATAAACTATTTTTTTTGATAAAATAGAGTTGTTCCCCCAGTAAAATTCTAGCCAATATAAAGCAAATAGAATGGCTGAATTTGCAGTAACAATTTCTATATAACTCATTTTTTTGTTCGAAAGTGCATTCATCACGGAAATTCCAATAACTACAAACAAGTAAGTCATTTCCTTAACATTTAACGGTACTGTTCTGTACCTAAGTATACCAAATATTGCAAATAAGCCAAGAGCCATTCCAAGGTCTAGTTCATATTTTTTTAAGGTAAAGCAAAGAAAGAAAACTACAATCCCTATAGAGTAGAATGTGAATAAATAGTCTTTATTTAAGTTATTTTTGTAATATGAGTATTTTATTATTCCTGTCAAAAAGAATAGATTAATAAAAAATCTTAATATCATTTTATAAAAATCATCATCAAATAGTGGTATGTCTAAAAATTCCATTTTTTAATTATTTAATTTGTTTATTTTAAGGTTAATTTCTTTAAACCTGTTAGATTTTATATTATCAAAAGTATTGGTTATTCCTAAACAATACTTGCTGAAATTTGTTGGTAAAATACTCATTAATTTAAGCGCTTTGTTCATTACAGTATTTAATCTTTTACCCTCTTGTTTTATTTCAATAACCACTAAATTATCAAATATTTTTTCTTTGTCTGCTGATTTGAAAGATAAATTAGTGTCTATAGTTACACGTTCAGGATAATTTTTATTTACCAAAGTTATCCTATTAAAATTATTGTATAAAGCTGGCTCTAGTAATAAATCATTAATCTGACTATTGTAAATAAACTCTTTGGAATCAGAAGATAAGATAGTTTCAAAATCTTTAATTTGTCTTCGAGTTTTATTAGTTACACCAAGATTATTTTTTTTCTTTACTTCTAAAAAACAAATATCAGATACTAAATATTTTCTCATTCTAATTTTGTATCTATTTAGTTTTCCGTTGTGATGTTCTTTAAAACATTTCTTGTTTTGAGTATCAAAATATAATGTGGAGTACTGCATTAGTCTCTCATTATCTATTTCTAGAACCTTGTAGTCTTTTTGGATTTTAGAAAACACTTTTAATAATTGAGATTCTGATAGTATAAATTTGGTGTCAACTCGTTTCATTAAAGAAACTCCATTCATCTCATCTAATGATATTTTATCAAAGCTTGAAAGGTTTAAGTTGTCCATGAGTTATTTGCTATATTTTAATTTTATAAAATCAAAATATTTAAATAAAAGTAAGCATTTTATCTATGATATGATTATTTTCTTTCTTCGAGAAGAGGATTAACTAGTGAAAACCATAGCCAGGGTACAAGAGCTAAAAGTATAGATGTGGGATATCCATATGGAAGCTGCGGACTTTCCGTTTTGTTTTCTAAAATTTGATATTTTTTAGAAGCTTTATAATGATGATCGCTATGTCTAGTTAATTCATACAATACAATTCTTCCTATAAAATGATTTGAATTCCATGAGTGGTGAGATTGGACTCTTTCATATCTACCTGATGGCAATTTCTCTCTTACTAATCCGTAATGCTCGATATAATTAATGGTTTCTAAGAATAAAAAGGATAGAACCCCAATTGCTACGGAAAGAATTAGCCCGAAGGTGCCAAAAAATAAATAAATAAAAGACAAATAAGTAATTTGAAAAATAGTATAATAGAACATGTCATTTTTGTAAGAAAAAAAACTTCTATTATTTATTTTCAGTAACTGTAATTGAAGTTTCCATGCACTAAAATACTGGCCAATGACAGATGTAATCCAAAAGCTGTACACGGATTGATTAAATTTTGCAGTAGCAGGATCCTTTGGAGTAGATACATTATTATGGTGTCCAAAATTATGCTCGATATAAAAATGCATATATAAACACGGTAAATACAATAACTTAGATAAACATCTTTCAGCTATAGGTTTTCTGTGACCCAGTTCATGCCCTACATTTATACCGTTTGTAGCTAGAAGGATACCTAGAGATAAAACCATCCCAGTGACTTCAAAGTAACCTAACTGATTATGAGTTAAATTATAAAGACCAACAATTAACAAACCAAATACAAATGGAATATTTAAATATAATAATATATCAAAAAAAATATTTGAAGCTTTATTTTCTAATTGCGGCTTTGAATCCTCCTTTTTAGATTCAACATCTTTAAAAATTGACTCTAAAACTGGTATAAAAATAAAAGCATACAAAAGGGTTGTGTACGTTAACAAGCCATCAGATGTAATTGAAATTAATGTTGCTACAGGAATAGTGTAAGCAAATAGATATTTTAAATCATTTATTCTCATAAAAAATACTAGTTAAAAATAATTTCATCGTTAAAGATACTTAAAAAACTTCACTAAAATTATCGTGCTAAAATAAGAAAAGAACTGAAAGACTTTTCAATAGTTGATTTTAATGAAAAAAATTAAAAAATCATGTCCTTGTAATGATAAATGTTAAGTCCGCCCTTCGGATCTTTAGATATATTAACCATAGATTTAGCTACAATGTCCGCATTTATCGGTTTGTATTTAGAAGGAATAAAAGATGCTAAATAATACATTACAAACTGAGCAATTCTTTCCACAAACCTTGCTTCATTTCTATTTCCTAAAAGTACAGATGGACGAAAAACTGAGGTATATTCTATCTTTAATATCTCTACCGCATCTTCAATTTCTCCCTTCAATGAGAGATAAAAAGAAGATGCATTTGAATCTGCCCCTAGTGATGAAACAAATAATAGGTTTTTAATACTATTTTTCTTACAGGCATTAGCAATATTATAAATTATATCAAAATCTATTTTTCGATATTCAGATTTGTCTCCATTGACTTTGGCCATTGTTGTGCCTATAGAAACAAAAACAGCGTCGCTTTTTTGTATACAGCTAGAAAAAGAGTTGATGTCTGTAAAATCAATAATTATATTATTAATTTTATCATGTTTCAAATAAAATGGTTTTCTGGTAATGACATTTATTAGATGAACCTCAGAATCCTTAAGAAGATATTTTAATAAACAGCTTCCAATAAGTCCACTCGCGCCAAAAAGAGTTACCTGTTTAAATTTCATAATAATTAAATTTTATTTCAAATCTGACAAATGATAATTATAAATTTAATGAAATTCAATGAAAAATAATTTTATAACTTTAATTCTTATTAAGATAATTTATATCTTTAGATTATAATCTAAAATCATCAAATGGAAAATATAGCACTTTTATCTCAAATCATCGTTTCAATATCTGTAATCATAGTATGGATTTTTAGGTATGATAACATAGTTATAGAGTTTAAACAATATAAATTGTCCGATTTGTTAAGAAACATTGTTGGTGCAGCTAAAATATCATTAGCAACAATGTTAATTTTAGGAATTTGGTATAAAGACCTTTTAATCGGGTCATCACTTGCTATGGCATTTTTGATGGTTTGTGCACAGTTAGCTCACGTAAAAGTAAAGAACCCGTGGCCTAAATATGTTCCTTCTTTCATTCTTTTAGTTTTGTCTTTATTTATAGCAGCATTTAACTATGGTTTAGTTTAGTTAATGGATATAAACATAGTAATTACTCTTTTCTCGAGCATTTCATTTATTACCTATGGTATAGGTTCATTTACTTCTAAGAAAATGATGTCTGAGTTTGAACGATGGGGATACAAGAACCAGCGTCAACTTATAGGATCATTTCAGCTTATTGGAGGAGCTGGATTATTAGCTGGTTTAAACTACTCAATATTAATACCTATTGCTTCTTTTTTATTATCAGTCTTAATGATAGGTGCAATTTTAGTAAGAATCCAAATCAAAGATAAGTTCGTTAATGTTTTGCCTGCAACTTTTTATGCAATACTGAATATTATAATATTTTATATTTCAGTTATATAATAATAACATTCAAAAAAATAAAACAGCTAATGAGTGAAGAACAACCTAATAATCCTATGCATGGGATTAAACTGACAACTATATTAGAGCAATTACAACAAAAATATGGCTGGGAAGAATTAGGGACTATTCTCAACCTAAATGCATTTAAAAACAATCCAAGTCTCAAGTCAAGTCTGAAGTTTTTGAGAACAACTCCATGGGCTAGAGAAAAAGTTGAAAAACTTTATGAAAAAAAAATGCTGAAATAAATAGAAGTTTTTAATAGATCAATCATTAAATGACTAAAAAAGAAAGACCAATACTATCAGACCTAGTAAATGCTGGAACTTCAAAGACTGAAAGGTTTCAAAATGAAGTTATTCGACCTATTATAAAAATGCAGCATAATCTATTAGTAGTATTATTTCAAGATTATACGAAACAAAGAAAAATTGATTTTGTTAATCTGGATAAAGAAAAACAAATAGAAAAACTTAATTCAATTTTAATAAAAGACACAAACTTTAAAAACATCCTTTTAGGAACTATTCTTGGTCAATTTTGTATAGATGAATTAACATTTTTTATAAAAAACTCCTCAGAATTAAAACGAAGAATTATTCAAATAATTAAACAAAGACTAGAAGAGAGTCTTATTCTTTAATTAGAGGAAGTGTCGTGATAATCATCAATATCTCTTCTGTCTTTTTTAGTGGGTCTACCTTCTCCCTTTTTTCTGTAATAGTCTTTAGAATATTTTAACATTTCTGTTTTTTCAAATTCCTCTTTTGGAGTTATGTCCTTTCTGTACAAATCCACTATTTTTGCACCAACTCTACTTTCAGGGACATCAAGTACTTGTATTTTATAATTTATCTGATTTTTTCTCACGGAAAACTCCTCATTTATATAGACTTCCTTTGACGGCTTACAACTTTTATTATCCATCTTAACATGTCCTTTTCTACAAAATTCAGTAGCAATACTTCTAGTTTTAAAGAGCCTGACAGACCATAGGTATTTATCAATTCTCATATGAAAAGTTAAAAAAAATTAATATTAAAGAAAAACTAAATTTACGAACTTGATTTTTTAAATATAAGAAATTGCAGAAATAAAATAAGATTAAATAATGATGCTTTAATAATAGACAAGTACTGTTATAAACTATTTTATTACCTTTAAAAAAACTAAAATATTTATGAACTTATTTTCTAATTACCCAACGGAGGTTTTAATTCTATTATTTTTAATTGTAACTTTTTTACAATCAGGGATTGATAAATTAACTGATTGGCAAGGAAATTTATCATTTATAAAAGGTCATTTTAAAAATTCTCCATTAAAAAATACAGTTCCTCTTTTATTAGCTGTTATTTTAATACTTGAAATTGTTGCTAGTTTATTAATGATTGCTGGAGTTTATCAATTATACACATCTGAATTAAAAGAAATAGCGACTTTAGGAATAGAACTTTCTGCACTAAGTTTGATTTTTTTACTAATCGGACAACGTCTTGCTAAAGATTATGCAGGAGCAATGACCCTGGCGGTATATTTTATAATTTCAATAATTGGACTAAACCTACTTGTTGTCAATTAAGTAATGTTTACGTATAAAAAAATACTTGACCGCACCCTAGGATACCTACCATTTATAATATGTTTTATTATTCTTTATTTGAGTGAATCCTTTACTTCAATAACTTCTGTTAATGGAATTACACAATTAATACTTTTTATAATTGTAGTGTGCATTCCTGCATTTATTACAAAAAGAATGTCTTACGTAGATATTGGTTGGCCTTGGGGGCTTGTTTGTATTGGAGTTATTGTTTTGATTTCCGGAGAAGGGTATTGGATTAGAAAATATATTATTGCTGGAATGTATCTAATTGCAGGTTTAAGAATGGGGATTGGAGCAATCATATTGCTTAAAAAAGGGCATTTAAGTAAAGAACTTTCTAGGTATGAATACCAAAGATTTAGATGGGAAAAATCAGGCTATTCTAATATTGATGTTTCTTTACAATATGAAATCATGATTCAATGTTTAGCAAATATGACTTTTCTAGCGCTTCCAGCAATTATACAAGGGTATAATCCTCAAGATTTTATATCTCCTTTAGAAATTTTTGGGTACTTATTATGGCTAGTTTTTTTCATCATTGAACATTTAGCAGATCTTCAAAAGCAAAGTTTTTTAAAGAAAGCTTTCCTTATGAATAAAAAGAGGCAAGTTTGTAATGTTGGTTTTTGGAAATACTCCCGTCATCCTAATTATTTTGCAGAATGGATGGTGTGGAATGGTCTAATTATTTCTTCTTTGCCATCAATTTTTTATTTCTACTCGATTGAAGAATCAAAAATAATTTGGGTGGGGTTATTTATATCTCTTGTTTATATCTCTAAAATCATGTACAACACACTTGTGTATTATACGGGTGCAGTTCCATCGGAATATTACTCTAAAATAAGAAGACCTGAATATTCAGAAATACAAAAAAACACTAATATGTTTTTTCCTGGGACAAACAGAAAGAAGAAAGATCTGAGGCTATAAAAGATTATATCTTGGACTTGGGACCATTTGAAATTGATGGAATCAGTATAGATGTCCCAGACTGGGATTAAAAAGATATGCCTATTGTTTAGATACTTTATCTACTATTGTGTTTTCAAATCTGAATTATTTATATTTATCCAGACTAATCTTAAATTGTTATTTTGAATATACTAGTGTTTATAATAGGGGCAGTAATATTTAGTACTTATATCGTAATTTTCGTATGGGACATAGATTACAGTGCTAAAAAAAGTAAAGAAGATAATTCTGGTTATTATTCTAGACATAACGAGCCTGAAGAAGATGAGCCAAAGTAAAATATACCCTAGGTTTGGCAATAGCTAAAAAGCAAAAAGAAGTGTTACTGTTATTTAGCGGATATTTATTAAATACAATAGAATCAGAAATTTCCTAACATTTTTTCGCAGGTACTAAAACATATAGGCCACATTTTTAGAATTATAAAATCATCCACCAGAATTAGCCCCAGCGAATATACTTGTGGCAAATAGTACTGTAAGTAGAGCTGCCGCGGCAATTACACCCGTAGATTTTAAAATTGAAAAACTTCTAACCCTAACTTCATAAATTTCGTCCTTAAGAATTGTTTGGAGTCCTTTATTGGTTTCTAAAATCACTATTTTTTCATCTTTAGAAACTAGTTGACCTTTAATATTTGTTCTATCAAGATTTTCAAGCTCAACTTTTTGTTTTTTTACTATTATAATGTTATTATAATCCACTGTTTTGTAGCTAAAACAACTTTGAAATAAAATTGAAACGGATAATAAAAAGATTAGTTTTTTCATAGCCCCAATTTACAAAATTTAGTTTACTCAAACTATCAGAAAAGGATATGTCTATGGGTTAGAAAATAATAAATTATATACTGTGTTGTGTATAGTTATTTCTTTAAAACGACATTGACAAACCTAATCCGTATTCTTTTCCATTGTAAAAAGGTATTACTAATCCGTTAATCTCTTTTTTATCTTTAAATAAAGTTTTTTTTACAACCGGATGAATCCAATAAGCAATTTTAGTACTTAAAATTCCGATTCCAGCACCAGTAACAACATCTGTAAACCAATGTCTATTATTATACATTCTTAAAAAACCAGTTCCAGTAGCAACTAAATATCCTGAAATTCCATACCAAATTGATACGTCTTTATATTCTTGATATAAAAACTCTGCACCCATAAAAGCTATTGCTGTACTACCTGAAGGAAATGAAAATTTATTCGAGCCATCTGGTCGTTCAATTGAGGTCAACTTTTTCATTCCTGTAACAGTTGAACCCATAATCAAAGATGCTGTTCCCAAAATGATAGTTCTGTCTTTAAAATTATTTTTTCCTTTAATTCCAAGTGCATTTAAAGCATATACAGATAAAGAAGGAACAAATTGAGAAATATCATCTATTTTAAACTTATTATCTATATGTTCGTTTAACTCTTCTTGTATTTCATGATTAAATAGTTTTAATGCATCGTTATCAATACCTATTATCCCATATCCGATTAAAACACTTGGAATTATTACTGATTTGTAATTGAGCTTAATGTTTGGTGTTTTATGTATAGTATCATTTTTTTTATTTTGTCCAAAAGAGATTAATGGAATAAATAATAAAATAATTAATAGCTTTTTCAAAGTGGTTTTTTTAAGTGTATCAAATATAATTAATTCCTAACTAATGAACTTGTCGGAAAAGGAAGATTAACTGTCTTTAATTTAAGCGCATAGGCTTATTTAACCAAGCTAAAAAGCTATGGGCATTATCTATAAATGCAAGGTTAGCCTACTTAAAAAGGCTAGAACTATCTGAATTGAAAAAATAGGTCTTAGTATGGTTTAAAATATTATTGTTTGTTTAAAATAGTTGGATTGTTAAAAGGGTATTGAAGAGAATTTATTGAAATATCTGAAACCTTTTTAAATTCGGAAGTAATTTCGTTAGGACCATATGTAAAAACAAAATAATACCTTGTGGCGGAAATTTCCTCGTACACATTGATGTTAAAGTTTGGGGAATCAGAACTCAATTCAATAATAGTTTTAAGACAAGATGTGCTACCAAGTTGTGTAACACATAAATCATCATCTCTAAAATCAACTGCTACATTGTCAATCTCCCAAACCCCTTGAATCCAAGTTGGGGGATTAAAAGAACTATGATTTAAACCAGTCGTATTGTCATCATCATCTCCATAGCAAGCGAAGATTAGTAAAGAGGAAAGAAGAAGAAGTTTTTTCATTTAGTTCTTGTTTTTTAGTTTGTATTTAATTAACCCATCTTAATTGAGTGGCTTTTTTTACTGATAATCATTAGCTTTTGCTTTAATCCCTAATTTTTCATTTTTATTTGTAGTTGTATCTAGTTTTAAATATATGGGTTCATAATATTCCTATCAATTCTCCTTGTTTTTTAACAACTACATAGTTTTATTTAGTTGCAACATCTACAGTTTCATAATAAGTTAGTTTATTCAAATATAAGAAATGTTAGTTTAAACCATTTAAGAGGCTTAGAAATAGCTGAATTGAAAGAGGAAGATGCCTATGGGTTTACTCTTCTGAATAATTAGTAAGCCATCTAAAAGTGTTTAAAACAAAATTTTTCCAGTCGTATCCTTCAGTATTCATTCCAGCATACATTTTAGTTCCATCATCCATATTGAAAACCATTGCAGTAAAACCATTTGAATCCCCAAAAGCAGCAATTTTTCCAGAGCCATACATACCTGCTAACCCTTGAGAATTTCCCTTTCCCTCAGGTCCTATGCCTGTAGAGTGTTTTACATTAAATGAACTTTCATCAAGTTTTAGTATATTTTCATATTTAGAGCCTAAAAGAGCACTTCCTCCAAATGAAACTAATTTTTCTACTTTATACTTTCCGTTTACAATAGGGTGATTCGTGTTCAAGTTTTTGTTTTCGAATTTTATCATTCCTGGACCGTATTTACTTTCGTAATTAATTGTATCTACAGTGGTTCCAATGGATGACTCAATGTCAAATTTTCGTAATAATGGGTTTATGGCCTGGTCAAATGGGGCGTGTTCGCTGAAGGCCAAAAGTGAGCCTCCATTATTTACCCAGTTTTGTAATTCATTAAGCTCATTTTCAGAAAAAGTGTTTTTATCTGCTGCTGAGTTTTCAGTAGCAAAATCAAACGGTAATGCCGTAATAACGACTAGAACTTTAGCTTGACTTAAACTTGATTTAGAAAACTCTTTATCAAGGAATGATACTCTGTATCCATCATTTAACAATAAGTCCACAAGAGGCTTTATTAAATGAGATTGTATAAAAAAGTTTTTGTGAGTTGAGTCAAACATAATTAACGGCCCATCATTAATTTCAAATGAAGGGTCTTCAACCTCTAAATTGACATTAGTGTCATTATACATAGGCCATTTGTAAGGGTAATTTTGTTCCTGGCCAAAAGATAAAAATGGAACAAATAATAATAGCAAGATTAGTTTTTTCATAACTCAAATATAACTCTTATTTTGAAAGTGATATTGCCAAATATTAATATATCTCATTTAAAAGGGTTAGAGATAGCTTAATTAAAGTAAGAACATATGCCTATAGTTTAGTTTCTGGAAGCTTTATTTTTGTCCAACCTTTTCTCATAAAGTAAGGGTTTGATATTTTAAGCGTGTTGTTGTACTTTGTTTCAAACTTGTCAATAATTTTCAGGACCTCATCAATATTTTTTCTAAAACTCTTCTCAAATCGCAAACAAACTTTATTGTTGTCTCCAATAAACCAAATAGCTTCCGTTGTATCTTTGCCATATTGGCCATCATATATTTCTTCAACCTCTATATAATAACTTACCTCCCTCCAGGTTTTTCTTTTCAGAACAATTGGAATGAGATAAAGCCCTTTAGTAATTCCTATTCTATCAACGATTAAGACATTTACAGAAATAACTATTACAAACAACAGTGATCCTATAACATAATAGATATTATCTAAAACAAAGCCATAATCACCTTCCCATAAAGAGCGTAGTGTTTCCCATAGATTGATAAGTCTAGATGTCGTGTGCCTTTTATTGTTTCCAATAATTGAACAAAATCCAACTACCCATATTATAATTGGCCAATAATTATATCCAATTGATTTAAATTCTTTCATAAATCAAATATATAAAAACTTTCATACTGCAACTATTTTTATATATTGTAAGAAATTAACTAAAACTTATATTATGATTAAAGCAATTAAATTATTAGCCATTTCCGTTTTGGCTGTATCATGTACAACAGGAAATCACGCTGATTTTGAAAAGAATACAGCTACAGCAAAAAAGTACTTTGAACTTCATCAAGCTGAAAATTCAGATGCGATGTTTGAGCTACTTCACGACGAAATAGAATGGCATATGCCTGTTTATGGTTCTGAGATGGCTGATTTAAATGAGTTTAAGAAAGCGATACTTAATTACCAAAAAGCTTTTGATAACATGAACTTTACAGCTGATTATTGGCTCCCTGGTGTTGACCCCGAAACTGGACAATTAGATGGGAGTACTAGAACTTATGGAACCTGGACAGCTAACCATGTTGAAACTGGGAAATCTGTCAAATTAACTGCGTACCACGCCTTTTCATTTGTAGATGGTAAGATTTCAGGTGGTGGAGATTGGTTTGATTTTGGAGGAATGATGAATTCTCTTGTTGCAGATGTGGCTGATCTAGAAGAAATAGAATAGTCGGTTAGAAAGCATATAATTTCACTATGGTGGTAATAGCCCTTACAATTTTGTAAGGGTTTTTTGTTGAACTATTTTTACTTAAACGCTGTAAAGGTCTAACCTACTTACTTGGATTAGAAGTAGCTGAATTATAAAGATAGATAGACAAACCTACAAATAACATAGCCTATAGTAGCTATCAAGATTTTC
>CAJVXR010000034.1 GCA_913009535.1 uncultured Flavobacteriales bacterium
AGCTTCCCCTTCAGTAGTTGTTCAAAACAACGGTTCTGATCCAATTACTAGTTTAAGTGTAGAATACTCTATTAATAATGGTAGCTCAGAAACTTATAGCTGGTCAGGATCATTAGCATCTTTACAGTCTACTTCAATAGAATTACCATCAATAAGCTACAGCCCTAGTGATACTAACTCCGTGAATATAATTCTATCAGATGATGAAAATAATGAGAATAACTCAAATATATTTTATTTTGATCAATCTACGTCATATGAAACATCTTTGGTTACTTTAAATTTAGTGACAGATAATTATGCTTCTGAAACTACTTGGGCATTAACCGACTCGTCAGATAACATTGTTGCACAAGGAGGAGGTTATACTAATAATAGTACAACCAGTTTAGAAATTGAAATTCCAAGCTCAGACGAATGCTATACGTTTACAATAAATGATACTTATGGTGACGGAATATGTTGTGGGTACGGAACAGGTTCCTACTCGATAACTGATGACTCAGCTAATGTGATTTTCTCTGGAGGCGAGTTTGGCAGTACTGAAGCTACTACATTTAGAGTTGGAGAATCTTTAGGTTTAGATTCTTTTATGGATGAAAATTTAAAAATATTTCCAAATCCTTCTAATGGTATCTTTATAATCAAAACAACAATAACCAACTCTAGTTATAAAATCCATAATTTAATTGGTCAGACAATTAAATCTGGATTTATAAACAATGGAGAAAACTCAATTGATATTAGAAACTCAATAGATGGGATTTATTTTATAACAATTGAATCTGAAAATGGAGAGAAAATTGGGTATAAATTAATTAAGAATTAGTTTTTAATCTTGTATTTAATTGGCAAGTAGACAACTTTTTTTTCATTAAAAAAATCGTCACTAAAGAAATCTGAGAGCTCATAAGTTTTAATATTCTTAAAACTTATGAGCTCTTTTTTTAAGTCTCCTCCTTTAAGATACAAAACACCATTTTTTAAATCATTAAAGGATTTCTTATTTACGTTATACTTAATCCATGAAACAAAGTCCTTCATATTTGTAACTGCTCTACTAATTACAAAATCATACTTATCTTTAACTGACTCTGCTCTACAGCAAGAAGTTTTTACATTTTTTAATTCTAATTCTTTAACTACAATATTTACAACATTAATTTTTTTTTGAATACTATCTACTAAATGAAATTTACAATTTGGAAATAAAATAGCAAGTGGTATCCCAGGAAAACCACCACCAGTTCCAACATCTAGCAGCGTTGTGCCATTTTTAAAAGAAATTAATTTAGCTATCGACAAAGAATGTAAAACATGCCTTAGGTATAACTCATCAATATCTTTTCTGGATATAACATTTATCTTAGAATTCCAATCTTTATATAAAAGTTCTAATTTATTTAACTGCACTAATTGTTCTTCAGTTAAATCTTTAAAATATTTCTGAATTAATTTCATAAAAAAAATGTTTCAACAAAAATAGGTTTTTGTACACAATTATTTCTTAATGAAGGATAAAGAAATTATCTTTATTAATATAATTTATTCAAATAAAAATATTCAATATGAATACTAAAACAATACTATTTAACAGAAAGGATACCGCAGCTTTTTTTAAGACTTTAAATAAAAGAGTGAATAGCTATTTTAAGGAAAAGAATATTTCAAAGACTGGAAATTGGAAACTTTGGGTCAAGACATTTATAATGTTTAGCCTACTTGTAGCTCCATATGTTATAATTTCAATTTTAACAATACCAGCTTGGTTACAAATCACACTTTCTATTGTAATGGGTGTTGGTCTGGCTGGAGTTGGGATGAATGTAATGCATGATGGGAATCATGGTTCATTTTCTGATAAAAAATGGGTTAATAGGTTGATGGGGGGAAGTATATATGTATTAGCAGGTAATAGATATAATTGGCAAGTTCAGCATAATGTTTTACATCACACATACACCAATATTCATGGTCATGATGAAGATTTAGAAGCTGGTAGAGTGATACGTTTTTCAAAACACTCAGAATGGAGATGGTTTCATAAATTCCAACACTACTACTCAGTTTTACTCTATGGACTTCTAACTATTAATTGGTCAATAACTACAGATTTTTTTCAAATGAAAAGATTTATGAAGAAAAAATTATCTCATGGTAAGTTTCCGAACCCATTTGTAAATTGGACAAAATTATTGATATCTAAATTAATATATTTTTTATTTTGGATTTTCATACCAATTCTAGTATTTAATATAGTTTGGTGGAAAGTCTTGATATCTTTTTTAGTAATGCACTATACAGCGGGACTAATATTGAGTCTAGTATTCCAACTAGCTCATATAATGGATGAAGCAGATATGCCACTTCCAGACTCTGAAGGAAATATTAAAAATAGCTGGGCTATTCATCAATTAAGAACCACAGTTAATTTTGCTTCAAATAACAAAATTGTAAATTGGTTTACCGGTGGTTTAAATCATCAAGTTGAGCACCATATTTTTCCAAATATTTCTCATGTTCATTACGATAAAATTGCAGAAATTGTTAAAAAAACTGCTAATGAATTCAACCTTCCGTATAATGAATTTAAAACAACAAAAGATGCGTTAGTAGCTCATTTTAGATATTTACGTAGCATGGGGTTAAAACCAACAATTTAAAAATATGAAAGATTTTCTCTCTGAAAGAATAAATAATCTTGCTGTTTCTCAAACTTTAGCTATGGCAGCTAAAGCAAGAGAATTGAAAAATGCTGGAAAAGATGTGATTGGCCTAAGCTTAGGTGAGCCTGACTTTAATACACCTGGATATATTAAAGATGCTGCAATAAAAGCAATTAATGAAGACTATAATTCATATACCCCTGTAGATGGATATGTAGATCTGAAGGAAGCTATAATTACAAAATTCAAAAGAGATAATAATTTAAAATACGACTTATCTCAAATAGTAGTATCAACTGGAGCTAAACAATCACTTTCAAATATTGCGGCTTCATTAATTAACCCTGGAGATGAAGTTATACTTCCTTGTCCTTACTGGGTTAGCTATAGTGATATAGTAGGTTTAAATGGCGGTAAGACTATCGAAGTAAAGACGGATATTTCTAATGACTTTAAAATGACTGCAGAAGATTTAGAAAACGCAATTACGCCTAAGACAAAAATGCTATGGTTTAGTTCTCCGTGTAACCCTAGTGGTTCAGTTTATAGTAAAAAAGAATTGCGAAAATTAGCTGATGTTTTAGTTAATTACCCTGATATATATATTCTTTCCGATGAAATCTATGAACATATAAATTTTTGTGGAGGACACTTTAGTATAGCTGAATTTGAAGATATGTATGAGCGAACAATTACTGTTAACGGAGTGTCTAAGGCTTTTGCTATGACAGGATGGAGAATTGGGTATATTGGAGCGCCAACATCGATTGCAAGAGCGTGTAATAAAATGCAAGGTCAAGTTACTTCGGGAGCAAATTGCATAGCGCAAAGAGCTGTAATTACGGCTCTTGAAGAATGTCCTAGCAGAATTACTTATATGGTGGATGAATTTAAAGTACGAAGAGACTTGATTTTAAATTTATTAAATAATATTGATGGATTTAAATGCAATACTCCAGATGGAGCTTTTTATGTATTTCCGGATATTTCACATTTTTTTGGAAAAACCATAAATGGCTATACAATAAACAACGCATCAGATATGTCTTTGTTTCTATTGGAAAGAGGGCTAGTAGCAACTGTTACTGGAGATGCCTTTGGAGATCCAAATTGTATTAGAATATCTTACGCAGCATCTCAAGAGCAATTAATAGAAGCAGTGGATAGAATTAAAAAATTAGTATCCTAAAATAAATACTTATAACTAGTTAAGAAAAGAAAACTTTAAAAAAAATAAATATTAATTTTTATCTTTTTTTCCAAAAATAGGCAGTAAAAACAATCAAAACGGTAAATAATTCTAACCTACCAACTATCATTAAAAACGAAGACCACCATTTAGCTAAAATAGGCATTTGACTAAATGTACCCATAGGACCGTAATCTCCAATAGATGGACCTACATTACCCAAACTAGAAGCCGATACTCCTAAGGCAGATTGAAAGTCTAGTCCAAAAATGGAAAACCCGAGCGCTCCTACCATAAATGATAGCATATAGATTATAAAGAAACCTAAAATATTATATACAATCTCACTTGGGACAGATTTGTTATTATACCTTACAGGGATAATAGCACTTGGGTGTAGTATTCTTTTAAATTCTAAAAATCCGTTTTTAATAATTAGCAAATGTCTTACAATTTTAAATCCTCCAGATGTACTTCCAGCAGAACCTCCAATAAACATTAACCCAAAGAATACCAATAATAAAAACGGTGTCCAGGCTGTATAATCAGCAGTTACAAAACCTGTAGTTGTAACAATAGATACAACTTGAAATAAAGAGTGTCTAACTACACCCTCAATTCTACTAAATAATGAAATATCTTCATTTACTAAAAAGGTGGAATTAAAAAATACAATTAGTGCAACAATAAGGCTGAAAAACAAGATAAATTTAAAATATAAATTAAACTCTTCATCCAATTTAATTTTTTTAAACTTACCCTTAAAAATATAATATAATAGTACAAAGTTCGTACCTGCAATAAGCATAAATAAAATAACTATATATTGTATTATTGGCTGAGAATTCCAAAATGCTAAACTAGAATCTTTAGTGGAAAAACCACCTGAAGCAATATTTGACATAGAATGATTGATAGCATCGAAAAATGACATTCCAAAAACAGTTAAAAGTAAAGTCTCTATTAAAGTAAAGCTAAAATAAATCAACCATAATCTTTTTGCTGTATCTGTTATTCTAGGATGTAATTTATCAGCACTAGGACCTGGAGCTTCAGCAGAAAAAAGCTGCATCCCTCCTATTCCCAAAAGCGGTAAAATAGCAATTGCTAAAACAATAATACCCATACCACCAATCCAATGTGTAATACTTCTCCAAAAAATTATCCCTTTAGGAAGTGATTCAATTGAGTCTAGTATGGTTGCACCAGTAGTAGTATAGCCAGATGTGGTTTCAAATATTATGTTTGTGAAACCGTCAATAGAGTTGGTTAAAACATAAGGGATAGATCCAGATAAAATCATGACTAACCATCCAAATATTACTACAATATATCCTTCTCTTTTATTTAAATTTTTATCAAACCCTCTATTATATATTGTACAAAAAGCCCCCAGAGACAAAACTATAATTCCAGAAACAATCAGACTATCTGTAACACCATCATTATAAAAGTAACTAAGAATAGAAGCAACGAACATAAAACCTCCGTTAAACATCAATAGAATACCAAAAAAATAAAAGATTATTTGATAATTAATTTTCATAATATAAGTCTAGTAAAAGAATTTTTCAACTTGATTAACCATGTCAAGCTTGCAACAGACAACTACTCTGTCGTCTTTTATTATTTTAAAATCTCCAAGAACAACTAAACCTTTACCATCTCTAATTACACCACTAATAATAGCTTCTCTAGGAAAATTTAAGTCTCTAATATATTTATCACAAACATGTGATTTTTCATGAATAACAAATTCTAAAAGTTCAGCATTCATGTTTCTTAGCTGTGAAATCGCTACTACTTCGGCCTTTTTAATGTATTTCACAATGCTATTTGCAGCTAGAAGTTTTTTATTGATTAGTGTATCTATTCCAATAGATTGAGATAGGTTATAATAATCCATATTATCTACAAGTGCAATTGTTTTTTTTATACCCTTAGATTTAGCAACTAAACAAGACATTATATTAGTTTCCGAATTACCTGTAACGGATATAAATGCATCCATACTCTCTAAATTCTCCTCATCTAATAATTCAACATTTCTTCCATCTCCGTATATAACTAAAGTATCTGGAAGTCTTTCTGCAATATCTTCAGCTCTAGACTTAATTTTTTCTATTAGTTTAACGTTGAGTTTACTAGATAGTTTTTTAGCAACTTTTCTGCCAATACTACCTCCACCCATTATCATAATATTGTTTATTTCCGTAATATCCGTTGCAGATAATTTACATAATTCTATATCTCCTCCTTTGGTAGTCATAAAAACTACATGATCACCTAGTTCAAAAACGGTATTTCCTCTTGGAATAATAGTTTCTTCGTTTCTTTTTATAGCAATAGGGAAGAAATGAGACTCTGGAAAAAATGAAGCAGACTCAATAACTGATTTACCAATTAAAATTGCGGATTCGGATAAATTTAAACCTAGAGTAGTTAATGCTCCATTTTCAAATTCAAAAGTATCATTGAATACTGATTGATTAATTACTAATTCAATCTCATCAGAAGCAAGGTCCGCAGGTGAGATTAACTCATCAACTCCTAAATCACTAAAATTTATTTTATGTTTTGTTTTATTGTATTCAGTATTTGAAATTCTCGCAATAGTTTTTTTAGCACCTAATTGCTTAGCTAAAAAACAAGCTGTTAAGTTTGTTGCTTGTAAAGAGGTAACTCCAATAAACAGGTCAGCATTTGATACATTAGCATCATTTAAAGTCTTTATAGATGTAGAATCTCCTACTAAAACCTTTATATCTAAATGACCCTCAGCAAAGGTTAAACTATCTCTAACAGGATCTATTAAGGTGATCTCTTGAGATTCGTAGGATAATAATTTTGCTAGATGAAATCCAACTTCACCTGCACCAGCAATAATTATCTTCATTTTATTTTCGATTGTTGTGTACAAATATAATTTATTTTAGGGAATTGATAAGGAATTGTATTTCTTTGCATAAAAATTAAATATTTTAGGATAAATACCAATGCCAAAAAAAATAATTCCTTATCAAAATAGTGACTTATCCAAAAAAGGACAAGTAGAAAAAATGTTTAATAATATCTCTAAGGAATATGATTTACTTAATCGAGTAATTTCATTTGGAATTGATATATCCTGGAGAAAGAAAATTGTTAGAATATTAAAAACTAAAAATCCCACAAATATTTTAGATATAGCCACTGGAACTGGAGATTTGGCTATAGAGTTAACTAAGACCAATGCAAAAAAAATAATTGGATTAGATATAAGTAAAGGAATGCTAGAAGTAGGAATAAAAAAAATAAAAAATAAAAAATTAGACCAAATAATTGAAATGGTAATTGGAGATTCTGAAGACTTAAAATATAATGATAACTTTTTCGATGCTATAACTGTATCTTTTGGAGTTAGAAATTTCGAATCCTTAAACTCGGGATTAAGTGAAATTTTAAGAGTGTTAAAACCAAATGGCACATTAGTTGTATTGGAGACATCCAACCCAACAAAATTTCCATTTAAACAATTATATAAATTTTATTCAAAATTTATTTTACCTCTAATAGGAAAAGCTTTTTCAAAAGATAAATTTGCATATAATTATCTTTCAGAATCTTCAGCTGAATTTCCTTTTGGTAAAAAATTTAACAATATTTTAAATAAAATAGGGTTTACTAACATAGTAGACTACCCACAAACATTTGGAGTTGCTACTATTTATGTAGCTAGTAAAAAATAAAATGAAAAAAGCAGTTTTAATTCTTATCTATATTTTATCAATTAATATTGCTAGTTCTCAATTATTTACGAAGGAAAAATTAAGTAATAATGAGAATTTTGATAAAGCCAAAATCTCCTGGGGTTACTATTTAGGTGTTAATTCCTATGATTTTAATTTTGATTATCAACAAGATTTAAGTGATGTTCAAGTAGAAAAAACTACAGGTTTTAATGTTGGTTTAATAGCAAACTTAAGAATCAATGATTTTTTTGATTTAAGATTTGAACCAGGTTTAATAATGTCAAATAGGAATTTAAGTTATAACCCAAATGATTTTGGAGATTCTGAATTCCTAGAAAATATTCATTTAAGAGAAGTTAAGTCAACTTACATTCACTTTCCTTTATTATTGAAAATATCTACTAAAAGATTAAATAATTTTAAGCCATTTGTTACTACAGGTGTATCCACTGCTATTAATCTTTCAAGTAATGAGAAAAATTTAGCAGACAATAGCTCTGGTCAATTTAGAACTAAAAAAAACATGTTTTTCTATGAACTTGGATTTGGAATTGACCTTTATTTAGAGTGGTTTAAATTCACTCCTTCCATAAGGGGAGTCTTTGCTATATCAGATGAGCTGATAAGAGATGATGATCCTTTAAGTCCTTGGACTGGAAATATCAATTTCATGAAAACAAGTGGGGTTTTAATCAACTTTACCTTTCAATAGATTTTCTAGAGTTATCACTAAGTACGATAGCAACAGTATTAGCTACATTTAAACTTTCTGTTTTTTGTAAACTACCAAATCTTGGAATAGATAGCTTGTGATTAATATACTTTGAGAGTTCTAAACTAATTCCGTTAGCTTCATTTCCAAATAAAATAATACCTTTTTCAATTAAAGCTTTCTTATAAACAGAGTCACCATCCATGTAAGTTCCATAAACTGGCAACTCATTGTTTTTTATTACACTTTCAAGATTTACATAACTAATATTAACTCTAGATAAAGAACCCATGGATGCCTGAACAACCTTAGAATTATAACAATCTACCGTATCCAAACTGCAAATAAGATCTTGGATACCAAACCAGTCACAAAGTCTAATTATAGTACCCAGATTTCCTGGATCGCTCACATTATCTAATCCAATAATTACAGAGCTATAGTCAATTATATTAGATTGAGGTATTTCAAAAATAGCAATAGAATTTTTCGGATTAGATAGAT
The DNA here is from genome assembly GCA_913009535.1 of uncultured Flavobacteriales bacterium. The sequence continues at coordinate 8,803 of CAJVXR010000034.1, forward strand.
TACTGATTTTCTTTAATTCAATAGCAGTTATTTGAGTTAATTCAATTGTAGTCTTTCCAACTTTAGGATTTATAGAGAACAGCTTACAAAGCTTATAGTTAGCGCTTATAAGCTCTATTATAGTCTTATCTCCCTCTGCAATAAATTGATTGTGCAGAACTCGAAATTTTTTTTGTCTTAAAGACTTAATAATTTTTATTTGACTATTGCTTATCATTATAATAACTAAATTTGCACTTTAAATTTATATAATTTTTTGAAAAAATTAGTTCAAAACACAATCTATACAATATTAGTAATATTTTTTATTACTTCCTGCAATTCTATAAAAGGAATAAAAACAGATGAATTATTATTAGAAAATAATAAAATAATTGTAAATGATTATATCTCAGAAGATGTAAATGTTTTAAGTTTAATAAAACAAACTCCTAACTCTAAAGCTTTGGGGTTAAACATTCCTCTTAGATTGTATATTCACAATCTATCAAAAAAAGACTCCTTAAAAAAATATAAGAAAATTTCATTTAATAAATTCTTAACAGGAATTGGTGAAAGACCAGTGCTTATTGATAGTCTAAAGACAATAAATACTCTTAAAGACATTAAGTCTTATTATTTCTCTAAAGGATGGTTTAATGTTGATGGTGATTTTCAAATAAAAACAAACTCTACTAAAAAAGCCAGCGTAAATTACCTGATAAATCTCAAGAAACAATTTTTTATTGACTCTCTAAGTTCAAATATAAGCTCAGCCGTTTTAGATAGTATTTATAGGAATTCATACCCCTATTCTCATATTAAAATCAATGAAGCATTTAATTTAGAAAAATTTAGTGATGAGAGAAAAAGGTTAACTAATTTATTTAGAAACTCTGGAATTTACCATTTCACACAAGACTATATTGAGTTTGAAAATGACACCACCAATAAAATAAAGAAAATAAATACTAAGCTAATAATTCAAGATAGAATTATAAAAAATAATCTTGGAGTTATCCAAAAACCTTTTGAAATATTTAAAGTGTCCGAAGTAAATGTGATTATAGATTTTGAAAGAAATAAAGAAAATAAATTAAGGAAATTAGTTTTTGATAATTATAACTTTTTAGTTACTAAAAAAATAAAACTCAAACCCAATACTATTACTAGTTCGATTGCTATAAAATCAAATGATATTTTTAAAGAAAAAGATTTATTAAACACCTATAAATATTTAAATGAACTACAAACATTTAAATATCCAACTATAGAGTTTGTAGAAGACTCAATTGATAAAACTTTAATTAGTAATATCCGGCTAACTCCAAAAGATAAATATGCTTTAGGGTTCGATCTTAATGTCTCTCAGAGTAACATACAATCCTTAGGCTTATCTTTTAGTAGCTCAATATTTGTTAGAAATGTTTTTCAAGGAGCGGAGACTTTACAAATTTCCGCTTTTGGATCAATTGGATCCTCTAAAGATGGAAGTAATTTAAGTGATAAGTTTTTTGATATAAATGAAATAGGGGCAGATATCAAAATATTATTTCCTAGATTTTTCTCTCCCTTCAATACTGATAGATTAATTCCAAGATACATGTCTCCAACAACTGTGGTAAACTTTAGTATTTCTGGCCAAACTAATATAGGATTAGACAAACAAACTGCAAATGGAATTTTTAGTTATAATTGGAAGCCTGTTGAGAACAAAAAATATACTATTGACCTTTTAAATATTCAATATGTAAGAAATTTAAATCCTGACAACTATTTTAAAGTTTATCAAAGCTCTTTTAATAGACTCGAAGATATAGCATTGAATTTCAATCAAGTTCCAAATAATTATATTTTCACGAACGCATTTGGGGAAAATTCTTTAATTTCAGAATTCACAGATGATACTATTGATTTTCTAATTTCAAATTTAAATTTTGAAGAAAATTATCCTGAGAATTTCAAAGCCATAAATAGCATCAATCAAAGAAAAAATAGATTAACACAAAATAATCTTATATTTTCTACAAATATATCATTCACAAGAGACACTAAAAAAAATGTAAATGATGAGAATTTTTCACTTTTTAAATTCAAATTTGAATTAGCAGGAAATTTACTATCCAGTATTGCTAAAACAATAAATTTAAGTACAAACAATAACCAAAAATTTGAAATATTTAATGTTGAGTATTCACAATATTTAAAAAGTGAGATAGATTACGTAAGACATTGGAAATTTAATAATACTAGTATACTAGCAATTCGAAGTTACTTAGGCTTTGCTATCCCCTATGGTAATTCAGACTACATTCCGTTTTCTAAAAGTTTTTTTGCAGGTGGGGCCAATGATAACAGAGCGTGGACCGCTTATAATTTAGGTCCAGGAAGCTCAATAAGTAACAATGAGTTTAATGAAGCTAATTTAAAAATAGCTTTTAACATTGAACACCGATTCAATTTGTTTAATAAATTTAAAGGCGCATTTTTTATAGATAGTGGTAATATTTGGAATATAAATGACAACACTAGCGACCAAAGAGCAATTTTTAGCTCTATTAAATCACTAAAGGATATTGCAATTGGTGCAGGATTTGGAATTCGATATGATTTAGGTTTTTTTATTTTAAGAACCGATATTGGGTTTAAAGTATATGACCCTGAGATTATTAATAGTAACAGATGGTTTCAAAACACCAGCTTTAATAAAGCTGTATACAATGTAGGTATCAATTATCCATTTTAAACAAATTCCACTTAGACTATTTCGATTTCGTGAAATAATGAATTTTTTATGGGCTATAGTTGTTAAAAATCAATATTTTTGAAGCACTAACAAATCATACAAATAAATGAATTCAATTAAAGCAGGCGTTGCCACAGGTGATCAAGTACAGGAAATTTTTAAACTAGCTAAACTTAAAGGATTTGCTCTTCCTGCAGTTAATGTCATTGGCTCAAGTAGTATTAATGGAGTTTTAGAAACTGCAAAAGAACTTAATGCTCCAGTAATTATTCAATTCTCTAATGGTGGAGGGGCATTTAACGCTGGAAAAGGTTTAGATAATACCGATCAAGCTGCAGCTATAGCTGGTTCAATAGCAGGGGCACAACATGTACACACAATGGCTAAAGCTTATGGAATTCCTGTAATTTTACATACAGACCATTGTGCTAAAAAATTACTTCCATGGATCGATGGTTTAATTGAAGCTAGTGAAGAGCATTTTAAAGAAAAAGGGTATCCCCTATTTAGTTCTCATATGATTGATTTATCTGAAGAACCAATAGAAGAGAATATCGCTATTTGCAAAAAATATTTAGAGAGAATGTCTAAAATTGGAATGACACTCGAAATTGAGCTAGGAATTACCGGTGGTGAAGAAGACGGAGTAGATAACACGGATGTGGATGATTCTAAATTATATACTCAGCCAGAAGAAGTAGCTTATGCCTATGAAGAATTAATTAAGGTTAGTGATAAATTTACAATTGCTGCTGCTTTTGGAAATGTACATGGAGTTTACAAGCCTGGAAATGTAAAATTAACTCCTAAGATTCTTAAAAATTCTCAACAATACATATCAAAGAAATTTAACCTTAAACATAATTATATTGATTTTGTTTTTCATGGTGGATCAGGATCGACTGTTGAAGAAATTAGAGAGGGAATTAGCTATGGTGTTATTAAAATGAATATCGATACAGACATGCAATACGCATACATGGAAGGAGTAAGGGATTATTTTAACGAAAATTCTGAGTATTTAAAAGCACAAATAGGTAACCCTGATGGAGGCGATGTTCCGAACAAAAAATATTACGATCCAAGAAAATGGGTTAGAAAAGCAGAAGCTACTTTTGTAGAAAGATTAAAAAAAGCTTTTAAAGACCTAAATAATGTAAATACTTTGTAAAATTATTTACATTTGATAATTACTGAAATTTATAATAATGGCTTGGTTTAAAAGAAAAGATAAAGGAATTCAAACTCCTACAGAAGCAAAAAAAGATATTCCGAAAGGACTATGGTATAAATCTCCAACTGGTAAAATTGTAGATACAGAAGAATTAGAGAAAAATTATTATGTCAGCCCTGAAGATGGATATCATGTAAGAATTGGAAGTAAGGAATATTTTGATATTTTATTCGATGATAAATTCAAAGAATTAAATGCAAATTTAACTTCAAAAGATCCTCTTAAATTCGTTGATAATAAAAAGTATTCAGATCGATTAAAAGAGGCTACGAAAAAAACTAATCTTAAAGATGCAATTAAAACAGCTGTAGGTAAATCCAAAGGTAGAGATATTGTTATTGCTTGTATGGATTTTAGATTCATCGGTGGATCTATGGGTAGTGTTGTTGGTGAAAAAATTGCACGTGCAGCAGAATACTCTTTAAAAAATAAAATACCCTTTTTAATTATATCTAAATCTGGTGGAGCAAGAATGATGGAAGCAGCTCTATCGCTAATGCAACTTGCTAAAACATCCGTAAAACTGGCACAATTAGCTGAGGCTAAAATTCCATATATATCCTTATGTACAGATCCTACAACTGGAGGAACTACTGCTTCATTTGCAATGCTTGGAGATATAAATATAAGTGAACCAGGAGCTCTTATTGGTTTTGCTGGTCCAAGAGTAGTTAGGGACACCACTGGAAAAGAGTTACCAGAAGGTTTTCAGACTGCAGAGTTTGTATTAGAGCACGGATTTTTAGACTTTATAATAGAAAGAAAAAAATTGAAGGATAAAATTAACTTGTATATAGATTTAATTCAAAATACACCTCTTAGAAATTAGTGAAAAAATTCAAGAATTACTTCTAACAAACTTCTTAACTTTAACTTAGCTCTTATGCTAAAATAAATCCTGTTTTAATCTATTTTTTTACTATATTTGCCCCCTATTTTAGTTAATAGAAAATCATACATAATAATCATTTAAATAATATTGGAATGTATTTAACAAAAAAATCAAAAGA
>CAJVXR010000035.1 GCA_913009535.1 uncultured Flavobacteriales bacterium
GTATATCACTACCTTGAGAACTAAACGATGCATAGAATCCTTCTGAATTTACAGCGCCAATTGACAATACACTTTGTGAATCAGCAGGAGCAATAACTCCACTTGAGGATGAGTTACCAGCAGAATTCAGTAGTATTATTCCTTTATCAAAGGCTATGTTCGCTGCTCTAGTAATAAAAGTTGTATAACCATTTAAATCCTCAGAGGAATGGCTATAATTAGAGTTATCATATCCTTTATAGCCTAAAGATGTATTTATTATATCAACTCCTAGACTATCAGCTAACTCCACAGCTTCAACCCAATAACATTCTTCTACAGGGGTCTCTGAAGAAACATCTTCTGTGCGAAAAAGATAAAAAGAAGCATCTGGTGCAGTTCCATAAAACTCATTTTCTTTAAATCCAGCTATTGTACTAAGTACTTTAGTGCCATGGGAATTACCTTGATAATCATAAATATTTTCTGTATCTAAAACAAAATCGTAGGTGTATAAAATACCTCCTGAGTCTCGCAGTCTAGAAAAAGAAGTCATAGAGTTAACATTAACAAAACCTGCGTCTATTACAGCCATATTAACTCCTTTACCAGTAAACTCTTGCTCATGTAAAAAGTCTAAATTTAGCATTTCAATTTGGTTTCTAGTTGAGCCATATTCAAAAGAACTCTCTAATGATTTATATTTTTTATATGTGTGTGGACTTAAAATTAAATTTTTATTTGGATTTAAAGACTTATTAGCAAATTCAATACTATCAACAAAACTCAAATCTATTAAGCTCGTTAATAAATCTATTTCAGCCTCAACATATACACAGTTGAACCATTTGGATTTTGATAAAACGGATAAGTTATCTAAATCACTAATTATTTGTATATAATCATTATTAATAGGTACATCCTTGTAATCTATAGGAATTCCCTTTGACTGCTTTTTTAAAATTGAAAGATCTGAAAGAATTAATTCTGGATTATTAACAAGGTAATCAACATTTTGTTTATCATTAAAATAAACCCAAGCAAACTCCTGCTGGGCGTTAATAATATTAGACAATAAAAAAAATATACAAATGATTACGTATCTCATTCTATTAAGAAATTACACCAGATCCTAGTAATTCATTATTTACATACCAAGCGACAAACTGACCTTCAGTAATAGCAGACTGATATTCATCAAATTCAACATAAACTCCTTCAATTGTTTTTATTAAAATAGCATTTTGAAGAGGTTGTCTATATCTAATTCTAGCTTTTATCTTTAATTGTTCACCAATAGCTAATGATAAGTCTGACCTTAACCAATGCTCATCAAAACTCGCAACAAACAATACTTTTCTTAATAAACCTGGGTGGTCGTCCCCTTCTCCAACAAATACAATATTGTTTTCAACATCAGTATCAATTACAAATAATGGTTTTTCATAACCACCTATACCTAAACCTTTTCGCTGGCCTTTAGTGTAGTAATATGCACCTTGGTGATTTCCAATAAATTTACCGTCAGATTCATCATATTTAACTCCAGAAGATAAACTTTGAAGATTTTCTGATTTAGAGTTATAAATATTATATTTATTTAACTCATTATTTATTTCAATGATTTTGCCAGACTTAGGCTTAAGTTGCTGTTTTAAAAAATCTGGTAATTTAACTTTCCCAATAAAGCATAAACCTTGAGAGTCTTTTTTATTGGCTGTAATTAAATCTAAATCATTTGCGATAATTCTAACCTCTTTTTTAGTAAGGTCACCCAAAGGAAATAAAACTTCTGATAATTGTTCTTGAGATAATTGACATAAAAAATAAGACTGATCTTTATTTACATCTTTAGCATTTACTAGCTTATGTATTTTTTTGTCATTGATAATTTCTGTCTCTTTTTTACAATAATGACCAGTTGCTACTAAATCAGCTCCAATACTTTTAGCTATTTTTAAAAAAACATCAAATTTAATTTCTCTATTACAAAGAATATCTGGATTAGGTGTTCTTCCTTGTTCATACTCATTAAACATATATTTAATGATCTTTTCATTATACTCCTTACTTAAATCTATTGTTTGGAAAGGAATATTTAATTTATCAGCTACTATCATAGCATCATTACTATCTTCAAGCCAAGGACAATCGTTAGATACAGTGACAGTATCATCATGCCAGTTTTTCATAAACAAGCCTATAACCTCATATCCTTGCTTTTTAAGTAAATAGGCCGCGACACTTGAATCTACTCCTCCAGAAAGTCCAACAACAACTTTTCTCATAGTATTAAATTACAAATAATACAGCTTAAAACTGTAAGAAGATATTATTATTTATTTTGAGATTTTTTTTGTTTTTCAGCCTCTTCCATTAATTCCTTCATTTTCTTTTGAAAACGACCAGGTTTTTTTTGTGGCTTTGCTTTATTAACTTGAATTTGTGCATGAATCTTATCTTCATCAAGGATATAATGTTTAATAACCAGCATAATAGCTATTGTAATTAGATTAGAGATGAAATAATACAAACTTAATCCACTAGCATAATTATTGAAAAACACTACTAACATAATAGGAGAAAAATAAATCATGTACTTCATCATTTTTGCCATATCTGGCATTCCTTCCTGCGCAGGTTGTTGAGAAGCTACTTGTTGCCCAGTTGTCATTTTCATATAGAAAAATATTGCTATACCAGCTAAAATAGGAAACAGACTAACGTGATCTCCATAAAAAGGAATATAAAAAGGTAAGTCTAGTACGTTATCGTAAGATGACAAATCATCTGCCCATAAAAAACTTTTTCTCCTTAGGTCAAAAGCTGTTGGGAAAAACATAAATAGAGAATAAAAAACTGGGATCTGTATTAGAGCAGGTATACATCCACTCATAGGATTGGCTCCCGCTTTATTATATAGAGCCATAGTTTCTTGCTGTTTCTTCATCGCATTATCCTTGTACTTTAACGTAATCTCTGCTATTTCAGGTTTTAATATTTTCATCTTAGCCTGAGATAAATATGATTTATATAATACAGGAGATAACACCAACCTTACAAGTATTGTCATAAAAATAATTGCAATACCATAAGGGAGAAAAGAACTTAACCAACTAAATAAAGGGATGAAAATTGCTCTATTAATAAATCCAAATATTCCCCATCCAAATGGGATAGAACTTTCTAAATTTTTGTTATATGCTGATAATGTTTTACTATCAGTAGGTCCAAAGTATAAATGAAACTTTTCATCGAACTCATTATCACTATAATTTAATGGAATTTTTGAAATGTAATTTTTTGTATATGTCGTATCTATATCCTCATCAATTACCATATTGATTTGAGATAACTTTACATTATTCAAAGGTTTGGAAGATAATAAAATAGTGCTAAAGAAATGTTGTCTGTACGAAAACCAATTTAGTTCTGAAATAGTATCCTCATCGTCTCCTGTTTGACCTAATTTATCAATCTTATCTAACTCATACTCATAAGTTAATCTAGAATATCTATTTTCATACGAAATACTTTTTGAATTTCTTAATGATTTGTAATCCCAAGTTAATTCATAATTATCTTGTGTATTAACAATAGTGCTTAATCCATTAGAATTGATTGAAAAATCAATCATATAGTCATTTGGCTTAATTGTATATCTATACTCTAAGTATTGAACATCAGAAACAATATGTTTCATAACAATAACCATATTTTCATCATCCTCAAACTTAGATGAATCAAAGATTAGGTTTTTTGAATTAACATTTCTGTTGTTACTTAGATTAAAATTTAAATTAAATTCAGAATTATCGTTGTTAACCAAATAAATAGGTTGTTCTAAGTGATTAGTAAAATTTTTCAAATAAAGTGTTGAAATAAACCCTCCCTTAGTATTAACTTCTAAGAAAATTAAATCATTTTCATAAGTAATTACTTTATTATCATCGACTTGATTCTCATTAAAATTAAGGTTATCGTTATTAATTAAAAACGAATCATCACCAATCTCTAAATTATCTACAATATCTTTTCTTATTAATGTCTTATCATCAATAGTCTCTATTGTTTGATTTTCATTATCTGAAACAATATTTTCTTCTACAGGGGGTTGCATCCATAGGTAAAAAAGCAAAACGCCTCCCATTAAAGTAAAGCCGATAAGTGAATTTATATCTTTTTTTTCTTCCATCATTACTGAATTAATTTACTATGTTTTAAACCTGCTTTTACAAAAGACACAAATAATGGGTGAGGATTGTAGACAGTACTTTTATATTCTGGGTGGAATTGAACTCCAATAAACCAAGGGTGATTATTTAATTCTAAAATTTCAACCAAGCCTGTTTCTGAGTTAATACCCGATGCAATTAGACCTTTGGACTCAACCAGATCTAAGTAATCACTATTAAATTCATACCTGTGTCTGTGTCTTTCATGAATGATATTCGCATCATAAATATCACTAACATTGGTTTTATCTTTCAATTCACATTTCCATGATCCTAGTCGCATTGTACCACCTTTATTGGTAACCTTTTTTTGACTTTCCATTAAGTCAATTACCGGAAATAATGTGTCTTTCACCATTTCTGTTGAATTTGCATTTTTTAGTTTTAAAACGTTTCTAGCAAATTCGATAACTGCCATTTGCATTCCTAAACATATACCAAAAAAAGGAATATTATTTTTTCGGACATATTCAATAGCTAAAATTTTACCTTCAATTCCTCTTTCTCCAAAACCTGGAGCAACTAACACTCCATTAAGTTGACTAAGTTTAGAATTAATATTTTCTTTGTCAATAAATTCAGAATGAATTGAAATAATTTCAACTTCAACCTCGTTCTCAGAGCCTGCGTGAATAAAAGACTCTAAAATAGACTTATAAGAATCTTGCAACTCAACATACTTACCTATTAAGCCTATTTTAATTTTATTTTTTGGATTTCTATACCTTTTTAAAAAACTATTCCAAATATCAAGATTTGGTATATCACTTTTTAAATTTAGTTTCTTTAAAACAACTTTATCAAGCCCCTCGTCCAGCATTAAGTTAGGAACATCATAAATGGTAGATGCATCTATAGATTGTATAACCGATTCTTTATCAACATTACAAAATCTGGCTAGTTTTTCTTTAATAGAGTCTCCAATTTCATGTTCAGTTCTACAAACTAATATATCAGCTTGTACACCACTCTCCATTAATGTTTTTACACTATGTTGAGTTGGTTTAGTTTTTAGTTCTTTTGCAGCAGATAAATAAGGAATTAGCGTAAGGTGAATTGCCAACACATTAAACTGGCCTAAATCCCATTTCATTTGTCTTAAAGCTTCTATATAAGGAAGAGACTCAATATCTCCAACAGTACCTCCAATTTCAGTAATTATTATATCATATTCACCTGTTTTTCCAAGCTGCTGAATTCTTTCTTTAATTTCATTTGTAATATGAGGAATTACTTGAACTGTTTTACCTAGAAAAACACCTTTTCTTTCCTTTTCGATAACACTTTTATAAATCTTACCTGTAGTTACATTATTAGCTTGTGAAGTAGGTACATTTAAAAATCTTTCATAATGTCCTAAATCAAGATCTGTTTCAGCCCCGTCATCAGTGACATAGCATTCACCATGCTCATATGGATTTAAAGTTCCAGGGTCAATATTTATATACGGATCAAGTTTTTGGATAGTAACAGAATATCCCTGAGACTGAAGTAATTTAGCTAGGGAGGCAGCTATGATTCCTTTACCTAAAGATGAGGAAACTCCTCCTGTTACAAATATGTATTTAATTGATGGCATGTACGCGTTATAAACGCAAACAAATTTAGGGATTTAGATTCAATTTAAGCTATTTATGAACAAATATTAATCGACAACTATTAATTGTAAATTTTCATATTTAATTATAAAACTGGCAATATTTCTGTAACCTAAACTGTCCTTATTTTTTAAATATTTGAATCTATTTTCTATGTGCTCAGTCTGTTGCATGACAACTTGTTCAAATTCAGCGTCACTAGAACTTAGTCTAAGTAATAGATCTAACACTAAATCATAAGCTCGAACTACGTATTTGTTTGGAAGAAAATTATATTTATTTTTAAAATTATTAATGAAATCTGAATAAAAATTATAATCCAGAGGTTTGTTAATTGAAGGGTAATGAAAATTAAGATTAGATAAATAATAATTTGAAATATTATTTCCTGAAAATGCTTTACTTGACGATGTAGTATATAATGATATTTGTACAGAGTCATTAACAAAAGAGTTTAATATACTAGTCACATTAGAAACAAAACCTTGATCTCTAGTTTCTAAAAAAACAATATTTTTTTTGTCAACAAAAGTTGAATCTAAATCATCTAAAACTAAAGACTTAGTATCAACACCGGAATCATTAATAGTTGAATAAAATCGAGTAGCATTTTGAAACCTTTCTTTAAGTTTATCGCTAGAAATAATGCTTTGTGAATCAGAAATAATATATTTCTTGTGTGTTGTTGTATCTAAATCTACAAAAGAGACTATTCTTTCAAATAAAATATCATTATTTGTTATAGTGTTAACAACATTTTTTTTATGAATGACTTTGCTTAATGGAGAGACAAGTTGGACTGACTCATTTTCTAACAACTCAGAGGTGTAATTGAAAGCATCTGAAGTAAGAGGTCCAATCAATAAGTCATAATCACTAAGATTATTTCTCTTTATAATTTCATAAATATCAGATTTACTAGATGACTTGGTGTCAAAAACTTCCATCTCAATAGGTATTCCATAACTAGCAATAGAATCTATAGCCGTTGAAACCCCAACGTAAAAATCTAATGATAAATTTAAAAGTTTATCATTAGTTAATTGACTCTTCATGTTTTGAATGGAATCAAAATTCATATCATCTATACCAAAAGGGAGCATAAGAGCTATTTTCTTTTTAGTATAATTTGTAATACTATTCGATAAATTAAACTTTTGGTCATTAACTAAGTTTTCATCGAAATTAATTTTTTTTGGTAGTTTAAGAACCATACCCTCTTGTAGTTCAGTATCGGATAAAAATGGATTTAAATAAACAATTGTATTTTCATCAACATCTAACTTTAACTTTAATCTGTAAAACCCTTCTTTTGGTAAAACTTTGTAGTAGGCATAGTTTTCATCAATTTTATTTACTTTTTTTAAATCAATATTAGGAACTAATATTTTTTCAGAAATCTTTAAGAATTCACCAATATTAGGATTAATTAATTCAAGTTGGTCTATCGTAATACCATATTTATATGCAACTCTCCACTTTCCTTCTTTTGCAAGAACTTCGTAGTACTTAACCTTGTTTGCCTTTTCATAATTTTGTGAAACTATAGATTCAAATGGTATTTTAATTATTGAACCTTTAATTAATTTAAATGAGGTTAAATTATTATACTTTTTAAGTACATCTATATTAACATTATATAGATTTGAAATCTTTTCTAATGTTTGCTTTCTTTTTACCTTGTGAAAAATAAAATCATCTTCATTTATAAAATTATCTTGATTTTTTACGTTGATTATTTCATCTCCAATATTTAACAACTCTTGATTGAAATTTGGGTTAAGTGCGGAAAAATCAAAAAGAGTAATAGAGTTGTCAAGACAAAATAAATCAATAGATTGATTTTTTTTAATAGTTTGTTTATAGAAATTTTGTGAAAAAATATTTCCATAACCAAAAAATAAAATTAAAAAGCATATGTTTTTATTCCACATTCTATTCCCATTCAATTGTTGCAGGAGGTTTTGAACTAATATCATAAACGACCCTGTTAACTCCTTTTACTCTATTAATAATTGTATTAGATATTTTTTGTAAAAATTCATAAGGTAAATCAACCCAGTCGGCTGTCATTCCATCAGTACTTTCCACAGCTCGAAGAGCTACACACTTTTCATAAGTTCGTTCATCTCCCATTACCCCAACACTGTTAACAGGTAACAAAATTGCACCTGCTTGCCAAACCTTATCATATAAATCCCATTCTTTTAAACCTTCAATAAAAATGTGGTCAACTTCTTGTAAAATTTTAACCTTATCCCTAGTTATATCACCAAGTATTCTAATCCCTAATCCAGGTCCAGGAAAAGGATGTCTACCTAATAATTTAGGGTCTATTCCAAGTGAAGCACCCACTCTCCTTACTTCATCTTTAAAAAGTAATCTTAATGGTTCTACTACACTAAGTTTCATAAAATCTGGTAAACCACCTACATTATGGTGACTCTTTATAGTAGCAGATGGTCCACCAGTTGCAGAAATACTTTCTATAACATCAGGGTAAATAGTTCCTTGTGCTAGCCAGTTAGCATTCGATATTTTTTTAGACTCTTCATCAAAAGCTTCAATAAAAACTCGGCCAATAGTCTTTCTTTTCATTTCTGGATCTTTTATACCTTCTAAAGCTTTATAAAACTGATCACAATAATCTATACCCTTTACATTTAAATTCATTCCTTGATATTGATTAAGCACATCTTGAAACTCATTTTTTCTTAACAAACCATTATTTACAAAAACACAATTTAAATTATTGCCTATAGCCTTATGTAATAAAACAGCTGCTACAGTTGAATCGACACCTCCTGACAGACCTAAAATAACTTTATCATTACCTATCTTTTTTTTCAAAGACTCAACTGTAGTGTCAACAAATGAATCTGGAGTCCAGTCTTGTTTTAGTTTAGATATATTTATAAGAAAATTTTGTAGAAGCTTCTTTCCATCCGTTGTATGATAAACTTCAGGATGAAATTGTAAGGCATATATGTCCTTGTCATTTATTCTGTATGCCGCATTTTGAACATCATTAGTACTAGCGATTAAAGTAGCATTAATTGGTAGATTCTTTATCGTGTCACTATGGCTCATCCAGACTTGGCTACCTTCTGAAATATCAGAAAATAATAAGTCGTTACTATTAATATAACTTAAATTAGCTCTTCCATATTCTCTAATATTTGACTCAGAAACTAATCCCCCATAATTTTGCGCAATTAGTTGAGCCCCATAACAGACTGCTAAAACTGGTAAGTTATCAAGTATATAACTTAAATCTGGTTTAGGAGAATTATCATCTCTGACAGAAAACGGACTGCCTGATAAAATTACAGATTTATAAACCTTAAGGTTAATTGGGATTTTGTTGTAAGGGAAGATCTCACAATAAATATTTAATTCTCTAACTCTTCTAGCTATAAGCTGTGTATACTGAGAGCCAAAATCTAAAATTAATACCTTATTTTGCATGTGTAAAAATATAAATAGATTTTAAAATAAATAGATAAAAAATTAAATATTTTTAAAGTTCTATTATAGTGAATTTATTATTAAGCGGTGAAATATTTTCTTTTAATATTTTTATAAAATTCTCTCCGTATTCCGAATAGAATTCAGAAAAATTAACAGATCTTTCTTGCAGTGAGTTATTCGGAAATAATTCATTCTGTAATGAAGTAATTCTAGATAAATCTGAATGATATTTCTTTTTATTAGCTTTCAACAATCTCTTTTCTAAATTTATTAAGCCTTTTAGTTGTTTTTTTTCTTGAGCGTTAACAGCTCCCAAAAAACTAATATCCGTAAGTTTAGTTACTTCTCTTAAATTATTAAATTGTTTCATTAAAAATAATTTTTGGTCATCAAAATTAAATTTTGCAGATGCTAATAATTTAGTTTTAGATGCTATTAAATTATTTTGATTCAAAAATAGCTCGTTTACACTAGTATTTACTTTACTTAATTTATCGAATTGTTTTTTCTTTACTAACAAAACCGAGTTTCTATTTAAAAGTATTGGAAAACACAAATCTGATTCATCAAAGCATTTTTTTAATTCTAACCAATATGAAATTTCAGACCCACCGCCAACATAACATATATTGGGAAGGATTGTCTCCTGATACAAAGGTCTTAACAAAACATTCGGAGAGAAGTTTTCAGGATGAATGTTTAGTTCATTAATAATCTCATCTTTTGTCCAAATAAATTTTTGGTCATCAGTTGAAAAACCATCTTTATGATTAATAATTCTATTTCTCGAATCCTTAGATAGGTAAAATAAATTTATTTTTCTAGGGTTAACTTGAGCTTTATATTGTTTATTTTTTAAATCATCAATTGTTTTTAACGAATTGTTAAAAATAAGATTGTTAATTAATTCATTTTTAATGATGGGTGAAAATATTTTTTTTAATTCTCGTTCATTAGAATCTAAAATAACAAGTTTATATTTTTGAAATAACTCGTGAACAAGTTTCCTTGTTGCCTCAGATAAATCTTTAGATTTTATATATGATTCTTCAAATAACTTAACGAGTTTATTTGAATTGATATTATTTGGCAATAATTGAGAGAATTTATCTAAAGTAGGTTTTAAATTACTAGTTAAAAACTTACCAACTTCGCCATTTTGATCTGACTCCCATTTAATGTTTTGATCCTTATATTTAAAACTTCTAATTTCTTCAAAATCATGATCTTCAGTTGCCATCCAGTATACTGGTATAAAGTTAAATTTGGGATATTTAACTTTTAATTCTTCTGTTAAGTTAATTGTTGAAATTATTTTGTAAAGAAAATATAAAGGACCTGTAAATAAACAAAGTTGATGACCTGTTGTTACTGTAAACGTATCCTCATCAGCGATTGAGTTAATACTATGTTTTAGCTCATCAGAAATATTTATATCAGAATACTGTTTAACCAAAACATCTCTTAAAGTTAATCTATCCGCTTTTTTAAAATTTTCTTTTTTTGAAAGTATTTGGTTATTAAAGCTTTCAAGACTAGGTTTATTATTATAAAAAGGTGTTAAATCATCTGCCCCTTCAATGTAATCACAAAAGAGTGAATTGAAATAATTAGTATCTCTATATGAAATATATCTATTAGACATTAATTTATATTGATTAGTAAATATAATATAGTTTAATATTATAATTGCAAAAGTATAATTAATTAGTTTTCTTTATGTAATATACATATCCCTAAATAACCGATTATGAAAAATTTACCTCTAATATTTTTGATATCCTTATTAAGCTATAATTCAACATATTCTCAAGAGGTCAAGTCTCCATCTGAATTTTTAGGCTATGAACTAGGAACTCAGTTTTCAAGACACAGTCAAGTATTAGATTACTTTAAGTACGTTAGTTCTGAATTATCTAACCAAGTGGTTCTTGAAAAATATGGTGAAACTAACGAAAGAAGACCTCTATATGTTTCATATATCTCCTCAGCTGAAAACATAAAAAATATAGAAAATATTAGATTGAATAATTTAAAACATGCTGGTATTATTGATGGTGATGGTGATACTTCAGATAATAAAGCTATTGTTTGGCTAAGTTATAATGTACATGGAAATGAATCTTCAAGTACTGAAGCTGCAATGAAGACACTATACAAACTTGTTACAGATAATAATAATTGGCTAGACAATACAATTGTTATTTTAGACCCATGTATTAATCCAGATGGTAGAGATAGGTATGCTAACTGGTTTAACCAAAATGTTACAATCCCCCTAAATACAGATCCAAACGCAAGAGAGCACAATGAACCTTGGCCAGGCGGTAGGGCTAATCATTATCTATTTGATTTAAATCGTGATTGGGCTTGGGTAACACAAAAGGAATCAAGAGATAGGTTAAAGGTATATAACAAATGGTTACCACACATTCATGTAGATTTTCATGAGCAAGGAATTGACATGCCTTATTACTTTGCGCCTGCTGCAGAACCCTTACATGAACAAATTACTGATTGGCAAAGAAAATTTCAAAAAGAAATTGGAAATAATCACGCTAAGTATTTTGACAAAAATGGTTGGCTTTATTTTACTAAAGAAACATTTGATCTTTTATACCCAAGCTATGGTGATACCTATCCAACATTTTTAGGTGCAATAGGCATGACTTATGAGCAAGCAGGTGGAGGAGATGCTGGATTAGGTGTCCTTAATTCAGAAAATGAAATACTTTCTTTAAAAGACAGAATTAATCATCATACAACAACAGGGTTATCCACAGTAGAAATCTCCTCTAAAAATGCTGATAGGCTGAACAATGAGTTTATTGGTTTTTTCAAATCTCAAAAAAATAATAAAACTAATTATGTAATTCAGGGAAATAAAGATAAAGTCAAAAGCTTAACTAGCTTGTTAGATTATCATGAAATAAAATATGCTTTTGCTAAGAACAACGATAAAATTAGTGGTTACAGTTATTTAATGAATAAAGACACTAAAGTTGAAATAAACAAAAATGATTTAATTATAAAAACCAATCAACCTAAGGGTAGATTAGTTGAAATCTTATTTGAACAAAAAACAAAATTATCAAACCCTCTAACTTATGATATTACAGCTTGGAGCTTACCTTATGCATATGGACTAGAAGCTTCAGTAATAAAACAAGACATAGAAACTATAAACCATGAATTTAATTTTGAAGTAAACAAAATCAATTTAAATTCTATGGGATATGTTTTTGACTGGAGTAGTTTAGTTGATGCACAGTTTTTAACAGAACTGTTAAATAATAATTTTAAAGTTAGATACACTACAAAAACAGTTACAACAAACGGTAAAAAATTCAATCCAGGATCACTAATAGTTTTAGATAGGGATCAAAACATTACTGATTTTCATAAATCCATTATTGACTTAGCAAATTCTCATAACAGAAGATCTCATGATATATTAACAGGTATTTCTGAAAATGGCCCAGATCTAGGTTCATCTGATGTTAAATTAATTCACAAATCAAAAGTAGCAGTATTAACAGGTGATCGAATATCGTCTCTAAATTATGGGGCAATCTGGCACTTTTTTGAAAAACAATTAAACTACCCACTTATCCATCTAAATTATGATACATTTAATAGCGTTGATCTTTCCTTAATAGATGTTTTGATTCTCCCAAGCGGGTTTTATAAATCTAATAAGGAAAATAGTAACGTGCTTAAAGATTGGGTTTCTGGCGGCGGCAAAGTAATTGCACTCGATAGGGCACTTAATAGTTTAACAAATTTAGACATTGGATTAGAAAAAAATCTAAATGAAAATGAGAATGAGAATGAGATCAATAAGCTAGTAAAATATAATGAAAGAAATGAAAGCAGAATTAACCAATCGATTTCAGGGGCTATATTTAAAATAAATCTAGACAATACTCACCCCATGGCTTATGGATATAAGGATAATTATTATTTTTCTCTAAAGATCGGTAACAGCTCATATAAATTGCTTGAAAATGGATATAATGTAGGGTACCTAAACAATAGACCAAAGCCTACATCTGGTTTCGCAGGTGAAAAAGCATTAGATAAAATTAGTAATTCATTAGTGTTTGGACATCAAAATTATGGAAGTGGAAGTTTTATTTACATGGTAGATAATCCACTATTTAGAAGTTTTTGGGAAAATGGAAAATTATTATTAGTTAATTCTATTTTCTTTGTGGATTAAATAATATAGATCTTATCTCTTTAATTTTTAAAGAAAGAATCTACAAATTCATGTTTATTAAAAACCTGAAGGTCATCAATCGACTCTCCTACTCCAATATATTTAACAGGAATTTTGAATTCATCACTAATTCCAATAACAACAC
>CAJVXR010000036.1 GCA_913009535.1 uncultured Flavobacteriales bacterium
TTGATAGCCCCTTAAAATCATATAATTTAGACACTAATCAATGGTCTAGTTATGATTTTACTCAAATCATTGCTGACGGTCAAAATGATGAACTAGGTTTTAGTGATATTGTAATAGACGGAAATGGAACAAAATGGATTGGTGGTCTTAACTCCGGTCTAATAGGCTTTAATGAAAATGGTGGTAACCCACTTATAAAAAAACTAAATGATAACGATACTGGGAATTTACCATCTTCATATGTAAAAAGTTTAGCAATCGATAACAATAATCATCTATGGATTGGAACAATTAAAGGTCTAAGAGTTTTATATAATACCTCTAACTTTTTTAATACCAATGTAGCAACCCAACAAATTGTTATTGAAGAAGATGGTATTTATAAAGAGCTTTTAGAACAGCAGTTTATTTCAGATATAAAAGTAGATGGATCCAATAATAAATGGGTAGGAACTATTGGTTCAGGAATATTTTATTTTTCTCAAAATGGGCAACAAACTATCTATCATTTTACCAAAAACAATTCCCCATTGCCCTCAAATAACATTAATGACATAGCACTAGATTTTGTTAATGGTCTAGTTTTTATTGCTACTGATAAAGGGTTAGTTTCATTTGATTCTGGAGGTTCTTCTACAAGCTCAACTTTGGAAGATTCATATGTTTACCCAAACCCTGTTAGACCATCTTTTAATATGGATATTGAAAAGATAAAAATTGCAGGAATAACAGATGATATTAATATTAAAATTACAGATATTTCTGGAAATTTAGTTGCCGAAGCTAATTCGAATGTTAATAGCAGGTATAATGGATTTAATTTAGAGGTAGATGGTGGTATTGCTTACTGGAATGGAAAAAATTTAGCCAATCGTACAGTTTCTTCAGGAGTTTATATAGTAATGCTTTCTAATCTTAATACTTACGAAACTAAAGTTTTAAAAATAATGATAATTAGATAATGTTAATATCAAGCCCTGCGATTATTTTATCCAAAGTTCGTTATCAAGACAACGACCTTATAGTTAAGTGCCTTACTAGAGACCTAGGAGTAGTTTCATACATGATTAAAAACATATCAATGTCGAAAAAAAGTAAAAATAAATTTGCTTTTTTTCAATTATTAAATATTCTTGATTTAGAAACTAATTATAACTCAAATAGGTCAATACAATATATAAAAGATTTAAAAGTTAAGTATAATTTCACTTCCTTACACACTAATATTTATAAGAGCTCAGTTGTTATGTTTTTATCTGAAATCTTATCTAATATTATACATGTAGAAACTAAAGATATGGAACTGTTCGATTTTATTGAAAAATCTCTTATTTGGTATGATAAATCAGAAGATAGTTCAACTTTTTATTTGATTTTTTTAATGAAAATAACACATTATTTAGGCTTCTATCCAGATTGTACAAACATGAATTATAATTATTTTAATTTAGAGGAAGGCTTGTTTGAATCATCAAAAAATAGTCAGTATGTGATAGAGGGGAGTAGCCTAGTTTTATTTAAAACGATTTTAGGCATAAAATTTGATAGTAACAAGTTGCCATTTATAGATAAAACAAATAAAAAAGATATACTAAAAAATATTTTAACTTACTTTAAATTGCACGTTGATGGATTTAAAGATCTAAAATCTTTAAAAGTGTTAAACCAAATTTTTGCTGATTAATGAAACTCATTTTAAACTTCATAATTTCTCTTTTTTTTATAAATGTATTTTCGCAAGAGATGTTTTTTATTGACTCTTTTACAAAGGATTCAATCCCTGGTGTTGTAGTTTATCAAAAAGATATATCAAAGAATATTATAAATCAAAGATATTCTAATATTGATGGGAAGCTATCATTAAATGGACTTAACAAGAATGAATTAATTTTTATTACACATGTTTCATATATTGATTTTTCAGTTTTATATGATAGTAATCTTAAAAAGAATATTCTTCTTAGTTCTGATCTAAAATCATTAGACGAAATTGTTATTTCTGCATCTAAATTTTCACAAAATCTCAAAGAAATTTCTCAAAGAGTAATATTCATATCATCTGAAGATATAGTATTAAGTAATCCACAAACTAGCGCTGATTTACTTAGCACAAGTGGTAATGTATATATTCAAAAAAGTCAATTAGGTGGTGGGAGCCCTATGATTAGAGGTTTTTCCACTAATAGGCTTACTCTTTCAGTTGATGGTGTAAGATTAAATAATGCGATCTTTAGAGGAGGAAATATTCAAAATGTAATTTCAATAGACCCATTTAATATACAAAATACTGAAATTGTATTAGGCTCTAGTTCTGTTATTTATGGTAGTGATGCAATTGGGGGGGCAATGAATTTTCAAACTAAATCTCCAATACTTTCAGATTCAGACTCAATGTATTTTAAATCAAACTTAATTTCTAGAAGCTCAACTGCAAATAAGGAGAAAACCGGTCATTTAGATTTTAATATTGGCATGAAAAACTTTGCTAGTCTTACTAGTTTTAGTATTTCAGATTTTGATGATCTCAAAATGGGAAGTAACGGTCCATCGGATTACCTCAGACCTGAATATGTTGATCAAGTGAATGGTGAAGATGTAATAATTAGTAATTCAGACCCAAGAATGCAAAAACAAACGGGATACTCTCAATTTAATTTTATGCAAAAATTTCTGTTAAAAACAGAAAATATAGATTATGACTTAGGAGTTCATTATTCCTCAACTTCTAACATCCCAAGGTATGATAGGTTAATCAGATATAACAATGATACTAATGAGCTTCATTATGGGGAATGGTATTATGGGCCACAAAAATGGTTGATGATTAATTCTAGAATTAAAAAAGAGAGCTTTAATTCTCCTCTTTATGATAAATTAATTTTAACAACTGCTTATCAAAAGTTTAACGAAAGTCGATTCAGTAGAAAAATTAATTCAGATCAGCAAAAACAATTTAAAGAACAAGTAAATATATTCTCTTTGAATTTAGATTTTGAAAAATCTTATGATGAAAAATCCTATTTTTCGTATGGACTAGAGTATTTAAATAATAAAGTTAACTCCAATGCATTTTCTAAAAACTTGATAAATAATAATTCTTCACTAATAGCTACGAGATATCCAGACGGTTCAACATGGCAATCAATCGCGAGTTATTTAAGCTATAAGTATAGACCTAGTAAAGACTTAACTTTTCAGTATGGTTTAAGGTATAGTCATATAATAATTAATGCTGATTTAACAGAGAATAATTCATTTCATAATTTCCCGTTTTCAGATGCTAACCTTAACACAGGGGCTCTAACAGGGGCTCTTGGCATAAGCTGGATTCAAAACAATACTTTTCAATGGAAATTTAATATCACTACAGCATTCAGAGCTCCAAATATTGATGATATAGGCAAAATATTTGATTCTGCTCCTGGGATGGTTGTTGTTCCTAATCCAGATTTAAAACCAGAAAAATCTTTTGGATTAGAACTTGGAAGTTTAATAAAACTTAACTCAAGAATTAATTTTGATTTTGCAGCCTATTATACTCATTTGTACAACAGCATGATTAGAAGTCCATATAGTTTATATATGGAAGGAGATGAGCCTAACAGTTCTGTAATTATTAATGAAATTATTTATAATGATGAATTAAGTGATATTTACGCCATTCAAAACGGATCAAAATCTTGGATTTATGGATTTGAAACAGGGCTAAAAATAAACATCTCAGAAAACTTTAATTTTAAAACTCAATATAATTATATAAATGGAGAGCAGAGAGGAGATCTTGACGGAGATTCAAGCATGTCAGTAAGGCATGTATCTCCGCACTTTGGAAATGCTCATTTTATGTATTCAAAATTGAAAACTAAAATTGATTTATTTCTTAATTATAATTCAGAATTACCATTTTCTAAGTTGTCTAGTTCTGAAAGAGATAAACCATACTTATATGCCTTAGATAAATATGGAAATCCATATTCACCCGCCTGGTATACTTTAAACTTAAGAGCATTATATGAGCTTGATGAGAACTTCCTTTTCACAGCATCTTTAGAGAATATATCTAACAAGTTGTACCGACCATACTCTTCAGGAATTTCTGCTCCTGGGACAAATTTCATTTTTTCTATAAATTATCGCTTATAGCTAGAGCTAATGAGCAACTTATTTAATCAATCGGATATTGTAAAAAAACTACAGAGGTACTGTGTTTATCAAGATAGGTGCCATAAAGATGTTGTTGATAAAATGAAGTTAATGAAAATTCCATATAGCCTTCACGATAATGTTATAGTAGAGTTAATTAAAGATGATTTTTTAAATGAAGAGCGGTTTGTATTTAGTTTTGTTCGAGGAAAGTTTCGAATAAAAAGATGGGGAAAGATAAAGCTTAGAAATGAATTGTTTCAAAGAAACATAACTTCTGTTCTTATCAATAATGCAATTAGTCAAATTAATGATAATGACTATATGGATACTTTGGATGAAATTGCATTAAAAAAATTCGATAACCTAAACAATGATACCAGTTTAAATAGTAAAAAAAAGTTTGTTACTTATTTACAATATAGGGGATGGGAGACAGATTTAATTTTCAAAAAGGTTAATGAGCTTTTTAAAACTTAACATTAATCCCTACAAGAACATTTCTACCCGGCATCTCAACTAGGTTTGTTTCACTGTAAACTGTGTCAAATAAATTGTTACCTGTAACATATAGTTTATAATTCTTCAAAGTATAACTTACCTTAAAGTCCATTATAGAGTAGTCCTCTCCAGAATTTCTTTCTGCATATTTATATACAATTGAACTTTTTAAATTCTTTTTTATTTCAAATGAATAGGATGTTGTTAAGTGATTCTTTAAAGAATTAAGAGCGTATCTAGAGAAATTAAAATCAGTCTGTTTTAATTCATCTTTAATATTACTATAGCCTATTTTTATGCTATGGTTTAAAAAAGCAGCAACATAGAAATTATAGGTTAACCCTAACTCATACCCTTCTGTATTTATTTCTCTTATATTAAATGCTTCCCATGGGGCAGATTCCACATTTTTCACATAGTCTATTACATCGGATGCATCTCTGTTGTAAAGTGTAAATGTGAAATCAAAATTATCTTTAGTATAATTAATTCCTATTTCTTTAGTAAAAGCCTTTTCTGGTTTTAAATTTTCATTACCAATTGTTGTCGGGCTAGTATAAAATAAATCAGTGTATGTTGGAACTCTATAGGTGTAACCAACATTGCTATATAATTTAACATCATCGTTTAGTTCATAGCCTATGTCAATTCCAGGATACATAAAAAAGTTTCGAAAAAAGTTATTTTGATAATTTTGATTTGTCGATACGTCAGAAAAATAACTAAAAGCAACTCCAGGAGTTACATCAATTTTATTTTCCGCAAATTTCATTTGATGTTCTAAAAACAAATTAACCATTGTTCTTTTTCTCTCCCCTAGATTATTACTTGATAATTTAATAGATGATATATCAACTCCAAATCCCGTTATCCCGTTATTTGATTCATACGATCCGTTTAATTCTGCCCCTATTTTATTTGTAATATGTAAGTTTCTATACACCGAAGGGTTATCCCTTAAATACACATACATATCTTGATTTCTTTTCCAATATAATTTAGGCTTAATAATAAAATTGTTGCTAATTATTTTCGTAGAAAAACCCAACAAGCTTGCTTGTGTTTCCTCATATTGATCAATAGCTTCAGGGCTTGCATAAAATCCATTTGCACCAAATTTTCTTTCATTAAAAGAAGATACCATATCAATTGGCAGTCCTTTTATTTCAAATCCGTTTTTCAGGAAATAGTTTTCATTTTTATAATCGGTATTGTATTTATGTCCATCCGAACTATTATTAGAATAATGAAAAAGTACGGATTGATCTTCATTTTTTCTACTAATTGTAACTGAAGCATTTTGTTGTTTGTAAGAACCAGACTCTAAACTTACAGACGTCATGTTTTCTGCTACTTTAGAAGTTATAATGTTTATAGCTCCACTAAAAGCATTTTGCCCGTATACTCTAGATGCTGATCCTTTTATGATCTCTATTCTTTCTATTACCTCAATCGGCAATGCCATGTTCATTGTATGGTGTCCCGTTTGAGCATCTTCTACTTTAATTCCATCTATTAAAAGTAGCGTTTGATCAAACCCACCACCTCTAATATATAAATCTGCTTGCATTCCAGAAACACCTCTTCTTCTTATATCTATTCCTGCTACCTGCTGTAATAATTCAGCAACATTATTTGCCGGACTTTCAATAATTTCTTCTTTTGAAATAACTTGTATCGTTTTCGAATTTTCAGAAAATGGCAACTCAATTCTAGGAGAAGAAACAACAGTTATTTCTTTAAGATCTATTTGTGTTTCTTGTGAATGAGCTATAACGTTTACGGCAATTAGGAATACTAATGAGACTATATTTTTCATCTTGATTTTTTAATTTGTTCAAAATTAATCAATTACTTTTTAAAGCCTATATTTTGTTAATAATAAATGCCGAAACTATGCATATGTTTTGTTTCAAACATTATATTTATTTCATGTTTGCACTTGTCGATTGTAATAACTTTTATGCTTCCTGTGAGCGTGTTTTTAATCCAAGCCTTCAACAAAAACCGATAGTGATTTTATCCAATAATGATGGATGTATCATCTCTAGGAGTGATGAAGCTAAAGAATTAGGAATACCAATGGGAGCTCCTATTTTTAAGTATAGAAAACTTTTGAAGAAACATAACGTTCAAATTCTCTCTTCAAATTATTCTTTATATGGAGACATGAGTAGTAGGGTTATGTCAATATTAAAACAATTTACTCCGGATATTCAGGTTTATAGTATTGATGAATCTTTTCTAAAGTTAGACGGCTTTGAGAATTATGATCTAACTAATTATGGTGTTATAATTAAGGATAGAATTTTAAAATGGACAGGTATTCCTACATGTGTAGGTGTTGCTCCTACAAAGGCATTATCTAAAGTCGCTAATAAAATTGCCAGAAAATACCCTTCTCAAACTAGTGGGGTTTACGTTATTGACTCCGAAATTAAAAGAGTAAACGCTTTAAAGTGGACAAAAATAAAAGATATTTGGGGTATAGGAAGTAAGCTAAGTAGTAGACTAGCTATAAAAGGGTGTAAAAATGCATATGACTTCACTCAACTTCCAGAAAACTGGGTTAAGTCTAATATGTCAGTCGTAGAATCTAGACTACAAAGAGATTTATTAGGTATTCCAACACTTAACTTAGAGAGTCAAAAATCTAAAAAATCAATAGCTACAACAAGAACTTTTGAAAAACCATTATCTGATTTAGATAGTATCAAGGAACGTATTTCTACTTTTTCTTTTGTTTCAGGCGAAAAATTAAGACGACAAAAGTCTCATTGTCATATGATTATAGTTATACTTAGGAGTAATTATTTTAGAGAAGATTTAAAACAACATTATGCAACTAAAGTAATTAGCTTGCCCTATCCAACAAACTCCTCTCTAGTGCTAAGCAATCACGCTATAAAAGCTATTGAAGATATTTACAAGAAGGGAATTGCGTATAAGAAAGCGGGAATAATACTTACCGGTTTGGTGCCCTCTAACAATTATCAATTAAATATATTTGACTTGGAGAAATCCAGTCATCAACCACTTATGAATGCTATTGATAAAATTAATTATAAATTTAGCAACAAAATAAAACTAGCTAACCAAGATTTGAAAAAAACTTGGAAAATGAAACAAGATTACTTGTCACCACACTACACTACTAATTTAAATGATATAATTACTGTAAAATAATTACAATGAATTCTAAGCCACTACAATTTTTTATTCCAAAACCAGCTTCAGGTGAGGGTACAATAATTATAAATTCAGGAATCGCTGCTGGCTTTCCATCTCCAGCGGATGATTTTAAACAAAATAGAATTAGTCTAGATGCAGAGCTAGTAAAAAATAAAGAAGCTACTTTTTTTGCAAGGGTTAGCGGTCAGTCTATGATTGGGGCAGGATTAGATGATAATGACCTACTAGTAATAGACAGAAGTATAGAGCCACAGAATAATAAAATTGCTGTTTGTTTTATAGATGGAGAATTTACCGTGAAAAGGCTTTTAATTAAAAAAGGCAAGTTATGGCTTCAGCCAGAAAACGCTGATTTTAAAGCAATAGAGATAACAGATGATAACGAATTTGTTATATGGGGTATAGTAACTAATGTGATAAAAAAGGTGTAGCTGTAAAATTAATCTACTAACGCAATAATTTTGTTTTCTTTAAGCTCTACAGTCCCAGAATCAATTGAGAGATAGGTTCCTTTTTCAGGGCCGTTTTGAAATTTATCTTTTAGGGTTTCATCAATTGTTATATCACCATAGATTTTTATAATTCCCTTTTTTAAAGTAGAAACAATAGAGACATGGTTATTTAACATTTCAAATTCACCATTAACACCAGGTACAGTTACCGATGTAACTTCCCCACTAAATAAAGTAAATTCTGGCGATATAATTTCTAAATACATGTAAACTAGATTTATTATTTATGCTTCTGCTAACATTTTTTCTCCAGATTCAATTGCTTCTTCTATACTTCCTTTTAAATTGAAAGCAGCTTCAGGAAGATGGTCTAATTCACCATCCATAATCATATTGAATCCTTTGATCGTTTCTTTAATATCTACTAATACTCCTGGGATACCTGTGAACTGTTCGGCAACGTGGAATGGTTGTGATAAAAACCTTTGCACTCTACGAGCTCTACCAACAGCCATTTTATCTTCTTCGGATAATTCTTCCATTCCTAGAATAGCTATAATATCTTGAAGCTCTTTATATCTTTGTAGTAATTCTTTTACATTTTGAGCACAATTATAATGATCATCACCTAGTATATCCGCAGAAAGAATTCTTGAAGTTGAATCCAGAGGATCAACAGCAGGATAAATACCTAATTCAGCAATTTTTCTAGATAGTACAGTTGTTGCATCCAAGTGTGCAAATGTTGTTGCTGGTGCAGGATCTGTTAAATCATCTGCAGGAACGTAAACGGCCTGTACTGAAGTAATCGATCCATTCTTAGTGGAAGTAATTCTTTCTTGCATGGCACCCATCTCAGATGCTAATGTTGGTTGGTAACCTACCGCTGACGGCATTCTACCTAGTAATGCAGACACTTCTGATCCAGCTTGAGTAAATCTAAAAATATTATCTACGAAAAATAAAACATCTTTTCCTTGTCCTTCTCCAGCACCATCACGGAAATATTCAGCAATAGTAAGTCCTGATAAAGCCACACGTGCTCTTGCTCCAGGAGGTTCGTTCATCTGACCAAAAACAAATGTTGCTTTTGATTCTTTCATAACTTTTTTATCTACTTTACTTAAATCCCATCCACCTTCTTCCATTGAGTGCATGAAATCATCACCATATTTTATAATTCCTGATTCTAACATTTCTCTAAGAAGATCATTACCCTCTCTTGTTCTTTCTCCAACACCTGCGAAAACAGAAAGTCCACCATGACCTTTAGCAATGTTATTAATTAGCTCTTGAATAAGAACTGTTTTACCAACACCTGCTCCTCCAAATAATCCAATTTTACCCCCTTTAGCATAAGGCTCTATAAGGTCAATAACTTTAATCCCAGTAAATAATACTTCAGTTGAAGTAGAAAGATCTTCAAACCTTGGCGCTTCTCTGTGAATAGGGAGTCCACTATCTCCAGATTTAGGTAAATCTCCTAATCCATCAATTGCATCTCCAATAACATTAAATAATCTACCATAAACATCATCACCAATAGGCATTTGAATTGGAGAGTTTGTTGATGTAACAACAACTCCTCTACTAAGACCATCGGAAGAATCCATTGCTACAGTTCTAACTGTGTTTTCTCCAATATGAGACTGAACTTCTAATACTAGTAAAGTTCCGTCACTTTTCTTGATCTCTAAAGAATCATATATTTTAGGTAACCCTTTACCAGCTTCGAATTCTACATCGATTACTGGCCCAACTATTTGTGAAATTTTTCCTGAGATTGTAGACATTGTATAGGTGTTTATTTAATAAATAACTTTCAAGTCGCAAAGATAGATTTTTTATCTAAAAAATTTTAATAATTTTTTCAAAAAATGTCTAAAATTTATCAATTATTTTTAAATAAAAAAACCTGTAGAAGAACTACAGGTTTTTTATATTTTTTATTTTAGACTTATCTCAAATTAGGAGAATAATTTGTTGGATAATCTGCAGCTTTTGCAGCTGCGTCTGATAAATTAGATCCGTAATGTGCATCAATTGCTTCCATCATTCCATTAGCAATTAGCGCACTACCTCTAGCTGTTGTATGTACTCCATCTAAAGAAAAGAAGCCTCCAAACACTAAATCAGTTGTCATTACGTAATCATCAAATGCTACTCCTTGTGTAACTGCTTGATTTAATATTCCATAAGCATCGTACAGGGCCCATCCTTGTTGTGCAGTTATTGTTTCAATAGTAGCATTGAATTGAACTATTCTAGCTTGTGCTTCTGCTATTTCATCAGATGACAAAACAATTCCGTCAGCCAATGGAACACTTACTCCATTTATTTGAGTTGGATTTCCATCAACTGTCGTTCCAATTAATCCAATTGCTGGCAATATAATTTTATCATTCATTGTTGCTTGTCTCCAAGATGGTAGCCCCAAACTAGATAAATTGGTAAGATATTCATCTTCCATAGTTACAGCATTCAAACCTTCAACAAATATGATAGTTCTATTAGTAACTTCTTCAGCTGAAATTAAACCAAATGCTTGCGCTGCAGCTAAACCTCCGTTATATGCAGCAAATCCACCATTTAAAAGATCAGCTGTTGCAGCATCTAAAGGAACTGCATTATAAGGTATTGTATTTAAATAAGCAATTGCAGTTACATCTGGTATATTGGATACAACTCCACCAGGAACCTGAGCTAAAGCTGCCATTGTTGAACCAAATGCAAACTCAAAATCAGCAGAGCTTGTTAAAGTTCCAGTTCCGCCACTAGTTGCGTATCCTAATGCGTCATTTCCTCCTGACCAAACACTTACAAATGTTGGTGATTGAGCCAATACATCTTGAATTATACTAGATCCTGGACTGGACATTACTCTAACTGCGTATGGATTTGCAGTTCCAGTAGCAACACCAGCTAAATTTCCGTAACCTGGGGCAATCATATGAATTGCTTGAGCGCCAGGAACAGCCATATTGCTGTAAGGTCCAGCAACAGAATTCATTAATTCCGTTGTTGGTGTAGCACCTAAATCACCAAGTGATTGTGGTCCAGCTCCGTTAAAAAATAATCTAGGTCCGACTATTTGATTTCCTCCAAGTAATAAACCGCCAATATTATCATTCATGTAAGGCTGAGTGTAGTTGGAAGCCACAGTATTATCCTGAGAAAGACTCATAACTCCGGCCATTATATTTGGATAGGAACTTCTTTGTCCTTCAAAAAACAAAGCTCCATCTGTATATCCAGCAGTTATCGATGCTCCAATTGAAACAAACTTGTCAAAATCAGCGTTTCCAGATCTGATTTCTACCATTTCTTGAACCATCATTCCAGCATCCTCCTCATCTTCCTCACAGGAATTAAATACTATCAATGTCATTGATAGAAATAAATATTTAAGATTTTTTAATTTCATAATTAATTGAATTTGGGATAGTATTTTTTAAAAAAAAACCTGTAGAAGAACTACAGGTTTTTTTAATATTTAATTTGAAATATTTTTACATTGAAGCAGGATAGTTTGTTGGAAAATCTCCAATATCTAAACCAGAATCTGCAAGATTAGACCCCCATGTAGCATCAATTGCTTCCATCATTCTTTTAGAAATTGCAGCACTTCCTCTAGATGTAGGATGCATTCCATCAAGCCCAAAGAAACCTCCAAAAACTAAATCTCCAGTCATGGTATAATCATCCATTTGTAGTCCTGTTGTTACAACTTCATTATATAGTGCGTGTAAATCAAACAGTGCCCATCCGCTTGGAACACTTGCTGCAATAGCAGCATTTGCAGTTGCAAGTTTTGTTTGAATATCATCAATTTCAGTAGCTGTTAATATCGCATTATCAGGCATAGGTATAGTAACTCCTACAATACCTAATGGATTAGTTGGATCAGGGATTGCTCCAATAGATGCTGCAGATAAAAAAGAAACTTTATCATTTGCATTTGTTAATCTAAAACTTGGTAATCCAAGAGCTGATAAGTCTGTTAAATCGAAATCTACAATTAGAAGTCCATTTTGTCCTTCTACTGCATTAAGTGTTCTTAATGCAACTTCTTCTGCAGAAACTAAACCAAATGCTTGTGCAGCTGCTAAACCACCATTATAAGGAGCTGCTAACTGTGCATTTAATAATCCAGCTGTAGCTGCGTCTAGTGGAACCGGGTTCCATGGTACGGTATTAAATGTTGCAGTGTTAGTAGGGTCTGGTAAATTAGTTATAACTCCGTTTGGAACTGATGCACTTAATGCTTGTAATGTTCCAACAACTCCTGCTAGCATACCTGTAGGCCCTTCTAGTTCAAGTGGTGAACCAAATCTACCTCTCAATGCATAATTAATAAAGTCATTTCCAGGCTCAAAAGTGACAAAAGTTGGTTGTTGCATAAGAGCATCTCCAACCATCGAAGCATTATTATTTGAGGCTGTTCTAACAAACCAAGGGTTTGCAAGTCCTGCAGCTAATCCTTCTAAACTTCCTACTCCAGGCGCAACGTAACTAATTGCTGAAGCAAATGGAAAAGCTAAGTTTGAATATGGTCCAGGCACTACATTAGTAGCTTCCGTACTTGGACTTCCTGATACTTGTGCAGGGCCAGCTCCATCAAAGTAAAA
This sequence comes from uncultured Flavobacteriales bacterium, assembly GCA_913009535.1. Next base: position 12,917 of record CAJVXR010000036.1, read on the forward strand.
TCTTGCTCCCCAAAATTCTTGACCACCAACATTAATTCCTCCAATATTATCATCAACATAAGGTTGAGTAAAAGGAGCATAATCTGTATTTTCAATAGATTGAGCCATAACTCCAGCCATTATATTTGGATATGAGTTTGTTTGCCCGGCTATAAATAATGAACCATCTGTTACACCAGCTGTTATTGAGCCACCCATAGCTACATAGCTACTAAAGTTGGCATCACCAGACGTGACTTCAATATATTGTTCTGCGTAAGGAATACTATCTTCATCTTCATCACAAGCTGTAAACACAAGTAATGCCATCGAAAGCAATAGATATTTGTTATTTAAAATTTTCATAATTTAATTATTTAGGTTAATAATAGTAAAAAAAGCTTCTAAGGTTAATTTAGAAGCTTTTTTAAATATTTATTATAAGTTGTTAATCGTTAATGATACGTAGTACTGAGAACCAATTAAACCAGAACCGAATGCTGTGAAGTATTCGTTACCACCAAGATTGGCAGCACCAG
>CAJVXR010000037.1 GCA_913009535.1 uncultured Flavobacteriales bacterium
CTAGGAACTACACATGGATCGTGTCTTCCTTTACCTTTCATTTCAACTTCATTATTATTGGAATCTATAGTTTTTTGGGATATCATAATTGTAGCAACAGGTTTAAACGCTACATTAAAGTAAATGTCCATTCCATTACTGATTCCACCTTGAATTCCACCAGAATTATTTGTTTCTGTTTTTTGATCTGAATTAAATGAGTCATTATGTTGACTTCCTCTTAATTTAGAACCACTAAATCCACTTCCATATTCAAAGCCTTTAACTGCATTAATGGATAACATAGCTTTACCAAGTTCAGCGTGTAGTTTGTCAAAAACAGGCTCTCCAAGTCCAATTGGACAGTTTTCAATTACACAACTAACTTCTCCTCCAACAGTATCACCTTCTTTTCTGATTTTTTTGATGAAATTTTCCATTTCAATTGCAGTTTTTGGATCTGCACATCTAACCGGATTTTTTTCAATAGTTGAGAAATCTAATTTTGAATAGTGAGTATCAACCTTAATATCACCTACAGAAGACACGTGAGCAGTTATTTTGATTTCTTTTAAAATTAGTTTAGCAATTGCTCCAGCTACTACTCTACTGGCTGTTTCTCTTGCCGAACTTCTTCCTCCTCCTCTATAATCTCTGTGACCATATTTCTTATCATATACAAAATCTGCATGTGACGGTCTATAGGTATCTTTTATATGCGAGTAATCTTTAGATTTCTGATCTTTATTATGAATTAAAAAACCAATTGGTGTTCCAGTTGTTTTACCTTCAAATATTCCACTGTAAAATTGAACAGAATCTTCTTCTTTTCTTTGAGTAACAATTGAAGATTGCCCTGGCTTTCTTCTTTGCATTTCACTTTCAATAAAATCTAAATCTAACTCAATTCCTGGTGGGCATCCATCAATAACACCACCAAGAGCTGGACCATGGGATTCGCCAAAAGTTGTTAGTTTAAATATGTTACCAAATGTATTACCAGCCATTTTAAGATTTTAAACAAAAATAGGTCTAATATTTATTATAGAAAAGTCAATAGATTTCTAATTACAAATATTCTCTATTTCCAGTTTTTTAATTTACTAGTATGTCCGATTCCAGGGTTGAAAAAATTAGTAGGATCTAATTTTTTATAAAATTCAGTAAGAACAGGCATTGCTTTATACTCGTGACCCACATTATGTTCAGCAGGATATTCAGCTCCTCTTTTATCATATATTTCTAATAATTCTTTTTTTAATTTCTTAGCATCAACGCCTTTCTTTAAAATATAATTATGGTGAAATACATGGCAAAATAGATGTCCGTAATAAAATTTTAATTCAAGTTTATCATTAATTTCTTTTGGAAGAGTTTCGAGCCAGTTTTTTTCATTTCTTGGAAATGCTATATCTAAAGACATCATTTCACCAATATTTTTTTTATTTAATGCCTGATATCTACCAATTGCACTAGCTGAAACGTATCTGTGAAGCATTGCTTTTTTCCCTTCGTGTGAGTTACATATAAAAAAATCACCTTTTTTATCCTTAAAAAAATCTTTAAAATAAATCTCAGCTTCATTTATACCATCATCGGTCATTTCGATTATCCAATGATGTTCAAATTGATCTCTAAAAGCCTCCATTTTTTTTGGTAAATGATTTGGCCAGAAATTACTTAAGAACTGCATTAATTTATCGGAGAATTTTTCAGGAAGAAATTTAACTTTCTCTGCTATAATATCCACAATTCTTTTGAATTCAAAAAGTGACGGTAGAAAGTTTGTTCCTAGTTTTTCAATTACTATAAAAGTATCCTTACTGTATTTTTTTGCAGCATCGTAGCAATCCCTATGCATATAATCTCCAAGCCTTGGAAGTTCTTTAAAATTGCTAAGAACTTCTCTTCTTATTTTCCAAAAATCATCTTGATTGTTCGAGCCAACATAAAATACTTTACTTTTTTTAGGAGCCTTATAAGTATCTAGGCGTAATGCAAATACAGCAACTTTACCTGCACTTCCTGATGCAGAATGTAATAATCTATTATCTGCATTAAAACGTGCTGCAGTGTTTTCATCTATTCCTCTAACTATCTCAGAATATTTATCATCTGAGCCTAATTTTTTAGATTTTAAAATATCTGAACTAGTGTAATTGTTGTTTTCTAAATTAAGTAAGATTTCTTCAGGATTAGATCCTAGATTTATATCTAACTCATTAACTAATTCTAGCTTACCATCCTTATTGACTTTCGCATACAATGCAAATTCAGTATAGGCTGGTCCCCTGTGAACTAAAGATCCACCAGAATTATTACATACCCCACCTACAATAGATGCTCCAATTGAGGTAGAACCAATAACAGAATGTGGTTCTTTTCCTAACGGTTTAAGTTTGTTTTCTAAATCATACAAACTACTGCCAGGAAGAGCTATAATTTGTTTTCCATTTTCAATAATTTGAATAGAGTTTATTCTTAATGTATTTATAATTACAATTGAACGATCATAATCGTTTCCAAAAGGTGTTGAACCACCAGTCAAACCAGTATTAGCAGCTTGCATTATTACAATAACGTTATGTTCAACACATTTCTGTAAAACTTTCCAGATTTCTAATAGTGTACCAGGCTTAACAACAGCTAATGTTTCTCCTTCTCCATATCGCCAGCCTTTGCTAAATGGTTCTTTACCCCATTTACTTGTAATTACATATTTATCTCCGGAAATTAATTTAAGTTCATTAATAATTTTACTTTTACTTTTCATTGATATACATCAATATTTAAATATTATATTTGTCAAAGTTAAATTTTATTCAAACTCCAATGAAGAAATATATTTATTTGTTATTAATTTTAATTATCTCACACGGTTGTTCAAACAATACCTTTACTATAAATGCCGAAACAAACCACGATGAAGACTTAAATGTGTTTTTAGTTAAATTAGGTGAAAGCAATTTACCAGTTGTAATTGATTCTACTAAAGTCTTTGAAGGTAAATTTTCATTTACAGATTCAATATCTGTTCCCGAAATGCATTATGTGGTTTTTGATAAACAAAGAGAAAATCTCCCTGTTGTTATCGAACCAGGATCAATAAGTGTCAAGATTTATAAAGACAGTTTAAGATCATCAAGAGTTTCTGGAACTAAGTCAAATGAAGATTTTACAACATATAAATCTAAAACAAAAGATTTTTATGTTGAATTAAATAAAGTTCAGGTAGAAATGAGAAATGCTAGCTTTTCTAAGGATACTCTTCTTTTGAGTGATTTAAATAGTCAATTTGAATCTTTAAAAGATAAATTAAGAATTTATGAAGAAAGTTTTATTGTAGAAAACAATGATTCTTATTTATCTTCTCTAATTCTTCAGAGAATGCTTATGAACAAAGAGATTGACATTGAAAAAATTGAATCCTATTTTTTAAGATTTACAGACATAATAAAAAACACAAAATCATCTATTGAAATTAAGAAAAAAATGGATGAAATTAAAAAAGAAAGTGAAACTCCATCAATAGGAAGTTTAGCTCCTGAATTTACAGGACCAGATTTATTTGCTGAACCAGTTTCTTTAAGTGATGTTGAATCTAAAGTTATATTATTAGACTTTTGGGCATCTTGGTGTGCTCCTTGTAGAGTTGAAAACCCTAGTTTAGTTAATTTAAAATCCAAGTATAGTGATGATGAATTTCAAATTATAGGAGTTTCTCTAGACAGAGATATGGAATCCTGGGTTAAAGCAATTGAGAAAGATAATATTAAGGATTGGGTACATGTTTCAAATTTAAAATTTTGGGGAGAACCAATTGCTAAACTATATGAAGTTACTCAAATGCCAACAACCTTTGTTTTAGATGAGTCTAAGAATATAATTGGTGTAGATGTTAAAGGAGCTGATCTTGATGCATTAATCGCAAAGCAATTATCTAAATAAACTATTTTTTTTATCGTAATAAAGTATCAAAAAAGGTGTTAGTAACAGTAGTACTAGCCAGGTTTGATCTATTAGTATAGAGGGTTTTATTAGTATTGTAATAATCATTCCTGCAATTGCACCTCCTAAATGCGCTGAGTGACCTATGTTTCCTGTATTTTTTTTCATTCCATAGATTGAGTAAAGAATATAACATAAACCAAATACATAAGACGGTAATGGTACTGGAAAAAATAAAAGAGCTAATTTCATTTCAGGAAACAATAATATGGAGGAATAAACAATTCCTGTTACCGCTCCACTAGCTCCTACCGCAGAATACAAAACTTCGTTTTTATGTTGTTTTAAAGTAAAAAAATTACCAAAATAAAGGCTTAAAGAATATATTATTACATAATAAAACTCTCCTAGCTGCATTAATATAGCGCCTGAAAAAATCCATAAGGTAAATAAGTTAAAAAACAAGTGACTATAATCTGCGTGCAAGAATGCAGATGACCACATTCTGTATTTCTCTCCTTTTTTTATTGACTGAATATGAAATTTATATTTATTAAAAAAAGATGAATCTTTAAATCCTTTTATAGAGAATAAACAAGTAATTATAATAATTATAAAAAGCATTTTCCAAAAGTATGTAAAAAAAAACCCAGAATAAGTTCTGGGTTGATTTTTTATAATAATTTAATTATTACCATTTTTTTACAAGAACTCTAGTGAATTTTCTTACTCTTTTAAAAGTATCCCAATCTACATCCTTATTCATTTTAAGTCTGTCTTTCATGTAATTAGGATTATTAATTCTAAAGCTTCTGTCAGACTCTAATAAATCACCATATGACTTATATCCAGAAACAAAATAATGTGTTCCCTGTGGATGAACACCGCTTATAATATTTCCGTGAATTGTTCCCCTATCATCTCTTGGATATTTTTTATTTAGAGTTTTCATAGTATTTCTCATGATATCGCGACTAGACCAAGAGTTTGAATTAACAATTGAAACCACTTGAAATGGAAATACAGTTTCAGAATTGAAATTTAAAACAGTTGTTCCATTTCCTGAACTTCCACCCTCTTTAAAATAATTATTCATTTTACTAAAGAATAATTGAGTTTCTAAATTAGGGCCTGAAGACCACATTTTATTTAATGCATCAGCATTTCCAGTAAAAATAACTTGATGGCTTACGTCAAATTCTGAGTCAGAAAACATAACACTGTATAAATAAGCTGTAACTCCCTCTGTTTTGTTAGATGAGAACTGTTTGTCAAGTAAGGAAACTACCGTTTCTTCATCTGATCCATCTATAGAAAATGAATATGCTTGCCAGTGCGTTCTTTCTTGAGAATAAACTCCTAAAACAAATAATAATAATAATAGTGATGTAATTTTTTTCATAATGTTTTTTTTAATATTATAAATATATAAAACATTCTTACACGAACTTAATTATAATATTTAATTATGATAATAATATAATAGATTTGCATTAATGAATTTGACAACAAGGTTATTAATATATCCCATACTGTTATTTATATCCCACCTGCCTTTTAGAGTACTGTACTTTATTTCTGATATATTTTATTACTTACTATACTATGTTATAAGATTTAGAAGAAAAGTTGTTAGGAAAAATTTAGAGTTATCAAAAGTTTCTAAAAACAAAAAAGATTTATTACGTATTGAAAAAAAGTTCTATAGACACTTAACAGATGTATTTTTTGAAATGTTTAAGTTTTATAGTATCTCACCAGAGGAAATGAAAAAGAGATTTTATATCGAAAATCCTGAAATCTTTTATGAATTTGAAAAAAAGAATAAAAGCGTAATGTTTATGACTTCTCATTACGGAGGATTTGAATGGTTTTTGTCAATAACATATCATGTCCCTCAACTTCCTTTTGCCGTATATACTCCATTATCAAATAAGAGCTTAGAAGTATTGATAAAGAAATTTAGATTAAGACATGGGTCAAAGTTGATTTCTAGATACGAAGCAGGATCATACATTAAAAAGCAACTCAAAGAAAATAAATTGTTTTTATATGGAATGGCAGCTGATCAATCTGCTCAAATTAGATCAATCACCTATTGGAAAGAATTTTTGGGAATTAAAGTACCTGTTTTTACCGGTTCAGAAAGGATTGCAAAACAACACGATATCCCTGTTGTTTTTGGTAAAGTTGTAAAAGTTAAAAGAGGATATTACAAAGTGGTTGTTGAGTTAATAACGGAGTTTCCAAATGAACATGATAATTATCAAATTACAGATACCTACTTAAGTAAACTTGAAAAACAAATTAGAGAAATACCAGAATATTATTATTGGACTCACAACAGGTTTAAACACAAGGATAAAGCACCAAAGGATTAATTTGTCAATTGATTAACTAAGGTTTCAATTTCTTTGATAAGATCTTGAGCTTTATCAATGGTTTTAGCTTCACTATAAATTCTTATTATTGGTTCGGTGTTAGACTTTCTCAACTGAACCCAACAATCCTTAAAATCTATTCTTACTCCGTCTACTAGATCTAAATCTTCATTATTATATTTTTCAGCAATTTGACTTAGAATAGCATCTACATTTAATGATGGAGAAAGATTTATCTTTTCTTTTACCATAAAGTATTTAGGATATGTATCAAGAAGTTGGCTAGCGGTTAACCCTCGCTCAACGTATAAAGATAAAAACAATCCAATTCCAACTATAGAATCTCTTCCATAATGACTTTCAGGGTATATTACTCCTCCGTTACCTTCTCCCCCAATTACTGCTTTACATTCTTTCATTTTATCAACAACATTTACTTCTCCAACTGCACTATATAAATGAACTTGATTATGTTTTTGAGTAACATCACTTAAGGCTCTAGAAGAAGATAAATTAGATACAGTTGATCCGGGTGTTTTACTTAATACATAATCAGAGCATGCAACAAGAGTATTTTCTTCACCAAATAATTCACCGTCTTCACAGACGAAAACTAATCTGTCAACGTCAGGATCTACAGCAATACCTAAATCAGCATTACATTCTAATACCCTTTTAGATAATTCTGTTAAGTTTTTTTTCAAAGGCTCAGGATTATGCGGAAAATCTCCATTAGGTTCACAATAGAGTTTAATTACTTCAATATTTAAAGCTTCTAAAAAATCAGGAACTATTATTCCTCCAGTTGAATTTACTGCATCAACAACAACTTTTATTTTTTTTGTTTTTATTTCTTCAACATTTACCAAATTCAAATCCAAAACAGAATTAATATGTTTTTTCATAGAATCGTCAGATACAGTAATCTTACCTAAGTCATGAACATTTGAGAAAATAAAATTCTTAGATTCAGAAAGTTTAACAATTTTTTCACCTTCAGAAGAATTTAAAAATTCACCATTTTCATCTAACAGTTTTAACGCATTCCACTCTGTTGGATTATGACTTGCAGTTATAATAATTCCTCCCTCTGCATTATATTCTTTAACCATTAACTCAACTGTCGGAGTTGTAGACAAACCTAAATCTATAACATTTACACCAAGAGATATTAGTGAGTTTTGAACAAAGCTTTGAATCATTTTTCCTGATATTCTAGCATCTCTCCCAATAACAACTGTTGGTTTTTTATTTAGATTTCTATTTAAAACCCACTGGGCATATGCACATCCAAAGTTTACCGCATCTAAGGGAGTTAGATTGTTCCCATATTCACCTCCAATTGTTCCTCTTATTCCAGAAATTGATTTTATTAATGTCATGCTTCAAAGATACAACTAGATTAATATTTATATTAGTATTATATAAATTTTTCAACCATGTCCAAAAATTACTTTTTATTAATACTTACAGTTTTATTTCTTTCCTGTGATGATGGAATATATAAAAATGGTATGGTTGTTTCCGCTAAACATGAAGCTTCTAAAGCAGGTATTGATATACTAAAAATGGGAGGAAATGCATTTGATGCCATGATAGCTACAGATTTAGCTCTAGCTGTTGTATATCCTAATGCAGGCAACCTAGGCGGTGGTGGCTTTATGGTTTATAGACTATCAGATGGTGAAAATGGAAGCCTTGATTTTAGAGAAAAAGCACCTATTAATTCTAGGTCAGATATGTACTTGGATAGTAATAAAGATGTGATTAAAGGATTAAGTCAAAACGGTGCTTTAGCTATTGGTGTTCCAGGAACTATTGCAGGATTGTTCGAAATTCATAATAAATTTGGAACTCTTCCAATAAAAGATTTGTTTCAGCCAGCAATAGATTTAGCAAATAACGGTTATAGATTAACCTCTAAACAAGTGAATACTATTAATAATTATAAAGATTTAATATTAGAATTAAATGACTCCATACCATTATTTAATAAGACATTTAAAGATGACGATTTATTTATAAACAAATCTTTAGGTAATACTCTTTCTTTAATTTCAGAAAATGGTGTTGACGAGTTTTATAGAGGAGAAATTGCAAAAGAACTATCATCATACATAATTAGTAAAGGTGGAATTATTACACCAAAAGATTTTTCTTTATACAAACCAGTTTGGAGAGAAACATTAGAAATAAAATATAAAGATTTAAATATAATTTCAATGGGACCACCATCTAGTGGAGGCGTTGTTTTAGGTCAGGTTTTAAAAATGATTGAAAATTATAATTTAAATGAATTAGGTCATAACAGTGAGCTTTATATTCAATTATTAGTTGAGGCAGAAAAATTATCTTTTGCGGACCGAAGTAAATATTTAGGTGACCCCGATTTTAATTATATACCAACTAATGAATTGTTAGATTCAGATTATTTAAAATCAAGATTCAATTCATTTAGTTTTGACAGTATACAAAGCTCTGAGAGTATTGATCCAGGAAATATTTTAATTAACGAAAGTAACGAGACTACTCATTATTCAATAGTCGATAAGTTTGGAAATGCAGTTTCAGTTACTACTACTTTAAATGGTAATTATGGTTCAAAATTAATACCCTCTAAACTTGGTTTTTTTTTGAATAATGAAATGGATGATTTTTCTATAAAACCAGGCTCGCCAAATATGTATGGACTGATTGGAGGGAAAACTAATTCAATTGAGCCAGAGAAACGCATGTTAAGCTCTATGACACCATCTATTATTGAATCAAATGGAAAGTTGTCTATGGTGCTTGGGAGTCCTGGAGGTCCAACAATTATAACCTCTGTATTACAAACAGTGTTAAATTTTTATGAGTTTGGTTTTGACATGCAACAATCTGTAGATGCTTCAAGATTTCATCATATATGGCTTCCTGATAAAATATTTTATGAAAAAAATACATTGTCAAATAAAATTAATAATGCTTTGAAGAAAAAAGGATACAAATTTAACTCTAACTATTCTGTTATTGGACGAGTAGACGCAATACATATTGATAAAAATAAAATGTTTTATGGTGGAGCAGATAAAAGAGGTGATGATAAAAGTATTGGATATTAAATAAAACTTCTACTTAAAACTATATATATTATCGTATTTTGCAACCTTGATTTTTTAAATGAATAATAACATTTTAGTTAAGGGTGCCAGGGTGCATAATTTAAAGAATATTGATGTAAATATTCCAAGAAACAAGTTTGTCGTTATTACAGGGATATCTGGCAGCGGCAAGTCTTCACTTGCATTTGATACTATTTATGCAGAAGGTCAAAGAAGGTACATAGAAACATTTTCAGCTTACGCAAGACAGTTTATTGGTGGACTAGAAAGGCCTGATGTTGATAAAATTGATGGACTTTCACCTGTAATTGCAATAGAACAAAAAACTACTTCAAAAAATCCTAGATCAACTGTAGGGACAATAACTGAAATTTACGATTATTTAAGATTGTTTTACTCAAGAGTTGCAGATGCTTATAGTTATAATTCAAACGAAAAAATGATCAGTTATACTGATGATGAAATCATTGAACTTGTATTTAAAAATTTTATAAGTAAAAAAATCACTATCCTCTCCCCTGCTGTTCAATCTAGAAAGGGACATTACAGAGAACTTTTTTCTTCAATTCAAAAACAAGGCTTTTTGAAAGCTAGAATAGATGGCGTTATCACTGATTTAAAGCCTAATTTAAAATTAGACAGATATAAAATACACGATATAGAAATAGTTATTGATAGATTATTATTAAAGAATGATGAATCTTCGAAAAAAAGACTTAAGGATAGTCTGATTACTGCAATGTATCATGGAAACAATTCATTGTTGATTGTTAATGAAGAAGATAATACAACTACTTATTTCAGCAGAAGTTTAATTTGTCCATCAACAGGTATTTCATATGAAAAACCCGAGCCAAACTCATTTTCATTTAATTCACCAAAAGGAATGTGTAAAAAATGTAATGGTTTAGGTAAATTAAATAAAGTAAATATTGATTTAATTCTTCCTGATAAAAGTATTTCAATTCACAATGGCGGGCTTATACCATTAGGTAATTATAAATCTAGTTGGATCTTTAAACAAATTGAAACAATTTCTGAAAGATATAACTTCAATATTAAAGACCCAATCAGTAAAATTCCAAAAAAAGCAATGGAAATAATATTGTTTGGAGGCAATGAATCATTTTCAGTCGAATCTAAAACTTTAGGTTTAACTAGAAAGTATGAAATCGATTTTGAGGGAGTTGCTCCGTTTATAGAAAATCAAGCTAATGAAATATACAGTGCTAGAATCAAAAGGTGGGCAAATGGTTTTATGGATAATATAAAGTGTGAAAGTTGTAATGGAAGTAGATTGAACAAAGAGTCAAGACACTTTTTTGTTGACAAAAAAAACATTCATGATCTTAGTAGTTTAGATATTATTGATTTAAAAAAATGGTTTATCTCTGTAGAACCAAAACTTAGCGATAGAAATAAAATAATTGGTTCTGAAATTATAAAAGAAATCATTAAACGTTTGAGTTTTTTATTAAATGTTGGTCTTGATTATCTATCCCTAAGTAGACCTACAAAATCTCTATCAGGGGGGGAATCTCAAAGAATTAGATTAGCTACTCAAATAGGATCTCAATTAGTAGGTGTTTTGTATATACTAGATGAACCCAGTATTGGACTTCACCAGAGAGATAATTCTAAATTAATTGAATCTCTTAAAAAGTTAAGAGATTTAGGAAATACTATTATTGTTGTAGAGCATGATAAAGAAATTATGGAGAAGGCTGACTGTATTATTGATGTTGGGCCGCTTGCTGGAAAAAATGGTGGTGAAATAATTTTTAACGGAACCTATAAAGAAATATTAAAATCCAATACAGTTACCTCACAATATTTAAAAAATATTAAATGTATTCCTGTTCCAGAAAAAAGAAGAACTTCTAAAAACAAGTTAACTATTGAAGGTTGTACTGGAAATAATTTAAAAAACATAACAGTTGATTTTCCTCTTGGAATAATGATTGGAGTCACCGGTGTATCAGGAAGTGGAAAATCTACATTAATTAATGAAACTTTATATCCAATATTAAATAACCACTTTTTTAATGGAGTTAAAGAACCTCTACCTTATAAAAAAATTAGTGGATTAAAACATATTGATAAAGTTATAGAAATTAATCAATCTCCTATTGGAAGAACACCTAGAAGTAATCCTGCAACATATACAGGTGTATACAGTGATGTTAGATCTTTATTTTGTATGACTCAGGAATCTCTTATTAGAGGATATAAACCAGGTAGATTTAGTTTTAATGTAGTTGGCGGTAGATGTGAAACCTGTCAAGGTGGAGGTTTAAGAAAAATTGAAATGAATTTTCTTCCTGATGTATATATCAATTGTGATGATTGTCAAGGTAAAAGGTTTAACAGAGAAACTTTAGAGATAAGATATAAAGGCAAATCTATTGCTGATATTTTAAGTATGACAATAAATGAAAGTTGTGATTTTTTTGAAAATTTTCCAAAGATTTTAAGGAAGTTGAAAACTTTAAAAGAAGTTGGCTTGGGTTATGTAACTTTAGGACAACAATCAACAACATTGTCAGGTGGAGAAGCACAAAGAATAAAATTAGCCTCAGAATTATCTAAAAAGGATACAGGAAACACAATATATATATTAGATGAACCCACTACGGGTCTACATTTTCAGGATATTAAGGTTTTATTGGAAATGATTAATAGATTAGTAAACAAAGGCAATACTGTTATAGTTATCGAACATAATATGGATGTAATTAAAACTGTTGATCATATTATTGAAATTGGCCCTAACGGCGGTAAATTAGGTGGTCAGGTTATTTTCAATGGTAGGCCTGAGGAATTGATTAATATTGACAAAAGTCCTACCGCTATGTATTTAAAAAAAGAACTAACTTAGTTATATGCATAGTAAAAATTTAAAAGGCTGGAATGAGGTAAAGACTAATGATTCTTGGTCCGTTTTTAAAATAATGGGTGAATTTGTAGATGGATTTGAAAAGCTTAGTAAGATTGGACCTTGTGTATCAATATTTGGATCTGCTAGAACAAAATCCGATCATCCTCATTATAAATTAACAACTGATATCGCTGAGAAGGTAGTTGACCTTGGATTTGGAGTAATTAGCGGTGGTGGTCCAGGTGTAATGGAAGCTGCAAATAAAGGAGCTAAAAAAGCCTTAGGTCCGTCTGTTGGTTTAAGTATTGAGCTACCATTTGAACAGACTGAAAACCCTTATATAGATGATGATAAATCATTGCACTTTGATTATTTTTTCGTTAGAAAGGTAATGTTCATGAAATATGCCCAAGCCTTTATTGTAATGCCTGGTGGATTTGGAACTTTAGACGAGCTTTTTGAAGCTTTAACATTGATTCAAACAAAAAAGGCTGAAATATTCCCTATAATATTAGTTGGAAAATC
>CAJVXR010000038.1 GCA_913009535.1 uncultured Flavobacteriales bacterium
TCTTTCGTTTTAACTTTCTCAATAACCTTTGTAATCACTCCTCTTTCATTTGTAATAAATGTAGTTCTTAATATACCTTCATATTCTCTACCCATAAATTTTTTAGGACCCCAAACTCCAAAAGAGTTAATAATATCTTTATCTACATCTGCTAATAAAGGGTAAGGAAATCCACCAAACTTTTGTGAAAATGAAGATTGAGATTTAACCTTATCAGCACTAACACCATAGACTGAATAACCATTTTTTGATAATTCAGAAAAATTATCAGACAAATTACATGCTTGAGCAGTACAACCTGGTGTATTAGCCTTAGGATAAAAGAATATGACACACTTTTTAGACGATAAGTCTTCAGTTTTAACAGTATTCCCTTTGTCATCAAGACATTCAAAAACAGGAAGCTTGTCCCCTACTTTTAATAAACCCATAATTGCTATATTTGAAATTGAAAGTAAATATAATATAAATGAATAAAAAGGAAAGTATAAAATTCATAATAGATGAACTGGAAAAAAAATATCCTAAAGTTCCTGTACCATTAGACCACAAAGACCCTTATACACTTTTAATAGCGGTACTTCTTTCAGCTCAATGTACTGATGTTAGAGTAAATAAAATAACACCAATTTTGTTTAAAAAAGCAGACAACCCATATGATATGATTAAAATGTCTGTAGAAGAAATCAAAGCTATAATAAGACCATGTGGCCTGTCTCCAATGAAAAGTAAAGGAATTCACGGACTATCTGAAATCATAATTAATAAGCACAATGGTAAGGTGCCTGCAGACTTTGACCTTTTAGAGGAACTTCCTGCAGTTGGGCATAAAACTGCTGGTGTCGTCATGTCTCAAGCATTTAAGGTGCCTGCATTCCCAGTAGATACGCATATACATAGACTTCTTTACAGATGGAAGATATCAACAGGTAAAAATGTAAAAAAAACTGAAGAAGATGCTAAAAAAGCATTTCCAAAAGATTTGTGGAACAAGTTACATTTACAAATTATATGGTATGGTAGAGAATATTCACCAGCTCGAGGTTGGGATTTAAGCAAAGATATTATAACAAATAAAATTGGTAGAAAGAAAATAATTAATGACTACCTAAAGTCTAATTAAGATTTATTTCTATCTGACCAAAATTTAAGCTTATAATATTTAATGATTTTGAATAGTCTAAAAGAAACTTAATTGTTTCTTTTTTTGGATTTAAATTTGATGATTGTAAGTCTTTTTTAAAGTAATTTTTTTGCATATTATATTTTTATTTATAACGAGCAAAATATTAATTTATTGTTATCTAGTAAGAGATATGTTTTTTTTAGAAATAATACTTCTTAGATTTATAAGTGCATATCGCATTCTCCCTAATGAAGTATTGATACTAACCCCAGTTTTATTTGAAATTTCCTTAAAACTTAAATCATTATAAAACCTATATACTAAAACCTCTTTTTGGTCAGCAGGTAGTAGCTCTATTAGGTCTCTAACATCGTTATCTATTTGATTTTTTATCAAATTATCTTCAGCATCAAGAGAATTATCTTTTAAAACTGAAAATATATCAAAACTGTCAGAGCTTTGAAATTTTTGAAGTCTCTTATTTTTTCTAAAATGATCGATTACTAAATTATGAGCTATTCTCATAACCCATGAGACAAATTTACCTTCCTCATTATAATTGCCCAATTTTAAAGTTCTAATAACTTTTATAAAAGTATCTTGAAAAACATCTTCTGTCAAATCTCTATCTAATATTTTAGAATAAATAAAATTGTAAAGCTTTTGTTTATGTCTTTTTATTAATATTTCAAGACAAAACTCGTCACCTTTTAAATAATCACTAATTAACTGAGAATCTGAAAATTTGTACTTATTAACCATAACATTACATTTTTACACAACAAGAAATTGTGATTTGTTTAAACTAAAAATTTAAAAAAAGTAATGTTATTCTATAGGCTTATGATTAATTGTTATATTCAAATATAGGCTTATTCATTTAATTTCCAAAAAAAGTAATAAAAAAGTAATCTTTAAGTTCGGATAGATTTAATATATATTATATTTGAAATTATTAAGATTTATAGGGGTATATATGAAGAAAAGTAGTAAAAAAAATATTTATATAAAGGGGGCTAAACTTCATAATTTAAAAAATATTGATGTTGAAATACCAAGAAATAAATTAACTGTTATAACTGGATTGTCTGGCTCAGGTAAATCTACCCTAGCTTTTGACACTTTATATGCAGAAGGTCAAAGAAAATATGTTGAGAGTTTATCAAGTTATGCAAGGCAGTTTTTAGGTAAATTAGACAAACCTAAGGTTGATTATATTTCAGGAATTTCACCTGCGATAGCTATAGAACAAAAAGTAAACACAACTAATCCTAGGTCAACTGTTGGAACAAGCACCGAAATATATGACTATTTAAAACTTCTGTATGCAAGAATTGGAAAAACATACTCTCCTACTTCTAATAATATTGTTAAAAAAGATAGTGTAACAGACATTATTAAATTTGTAAAGGAGTTTGAAATTAATCAAAAACTTCTACTACTATCACCAATAAAAGTCACAGGTAAAAAAGATTTCATAGAAAAATTAGATCTATTAAATAACCAAGGCTATAGCCGTGTAAAATATGATGGTAATGTCAGTAAAATTAATGATATAATTTACTCAAAAAATAATTCGTTTTATTTAGTTATTGATAGAATAATAACACAAAAAGATGAGTCATTTTACAACAGATTAGCAGACGCTATTGAGATCGCAATATTTGAAGGAAATGGAGTTTGTTTAATTGAAGATTTAAAAAACAAATCATCACACAGTTTTAATACCAGATTTGAATTAGATAATCAAGTTTTTTTAGAACCTTCTGTCAACCTATTTAGTTTTAATAATCCCTATGGAGCATGTCCTAAATGTGAAGGCTATGGGGATATAGTAGGTATTGACAAAAACCTTGTTATAAAAAACAAAGAGCTATCAGTTTACAATGATGCAATACTTCCTTGGAAAGGGGAAAAGTTAAGTAAGTATAAAAAAGATTTTATAAATCAGAGTCACAAGTTTAATTTTCCAATCCACAAACCTTATCATGAGCTTTCTATTGAGCAAAAAAATCTTTTATTTGAAGGAAATCAATACTTTAAAGGTATTAACGCCTTTTTTAATAAAATAGAAGCTAAATCTTACAAGATTCAAAACAGAGTTCTTTTGTCCAGATACAGAGGACAAACAATTTGCACTGAATGTCATGGTAATAGATTAAGGCAAGAAACTGATTATGTTAAGATTAATGGCAAAGCATTATCTGAGCTAATTAATTTATCAGTTAAAAATTTATTAATATTTTTTAAAGATTTAAAGTTAAATGATTCAGATAAGGAAATTTCTAAAAGAATTTTAATCGAAATTATTTCTAGATTAAATTACTTAATTAATGTTGGTTTAGACTATTTGACTCTTAACAGAAAGTCTAAAAGTTTATCCGGTGGAGAAAGTCAGAGAATTAATATAGCTACTTCTTTGGGAAGTAGTTTAGTTGGCTCTTTATATATACTAGATGAACCTAGTATAGGTTTGCACTCAAATGATTCTTTAAAATTAATTAAAGTTTTAAAGTCCTTAAGAGATTTAGGTAATACAGTTATTGTTGTAGAACATGATCACGATATCATGAAACAAGCTGACCACATAATTGATATAGGACCTAAGGCAGGCTCAGAAGGTGGTAATTTGATGGCTGAAGGTACCTTTAAACAGTTCCTTAAACAAAAGTCAATAACTGCAAGTTATTTAAATAAAGAAAAAGAAATATCTGTTCCAAAAATTAGAAGAAGTAGTAAAAAACATATAAAAATTTTTGGAGCTAGAGAAAATAATTTAAAAAACATTAATATTAGTATACCACTAGGAGTTATCACAACTGTTACAGGCGTATCTGGATGTGGAAAAAGCTCGTTAGTTAGAAATATCTTATATCCTGCTTTACAAAACGAACTAGGGATATACGAAAACAAGCCTGGAGATTATACAAAAATTGATGGTGATATAGACAGTATAGATTTTGTGGAATTTATAAATCAAAATCCTATTGGAAGATCCTCTAGATCAAATCCTGTGACTTATATAAAAGCATATGATGAAATTAGAAATCTTTTTTCTAACCATAAATTAAGTAAACAAAGGGGTTATAAGGCAAAACATTTTTCTTTTAATGTTGATGGTGGCAGATGTGACAAATGTAAAGGAGATGGAGAGATAACAATTGAAATGCAGTTCATGGCAGATGTTCATTTAATTTGTGACGATTGCAAAGGGAGTAGATTCAAAAGAGAAATTCTAGATGTAAAATTTTCGGAAAAGAATATATATGATGTTTTAAATATGACAATCAATGATTCATTAGAGTTTTTTGAAAAATCTAATGAAAATAAAATCTATAGAAAATTATTACCCCTAAAAAATGTTGGTCTTGGATATGTTAAATTAGGACAAAGCTCCTCTACTCTTTCTGGTGGTGAAGCTCAAAGGATTAAATTAGCGTCATTTTTAGGTAAGGCTAATCAAACTAAAAAAGGAGTGTTCATATTTGATGAACCAACTACTGGTTTACATACAGATGACATAAAAAAATTATTAAAATCTTTCAATGCATTAGTTGATTTAGGTAACACTATAGTAATTGTTGAACATAATTTAGAGCTGATAAAGTGTTCGGATCATATAATTGATTTAGGTCCAGTTGGTGGAGAAAAGGGTGGTCGCTTGATTGTTAAGGGTAAGCCTGAGTTTATAATAAAAAATAATGAATCATTAACTGCTAAATATTTAAAAGAATATTTGTAAAAATTAATCTTTGGCACACTCTTTGCATTAAATTTAAAAGTTAGTTTAATTTATTAGATAGTTAGTTTAAAACCTTGCAAAACTTCTTGAAGTTTGCAAGGTTTTTTTTTATTTCCCCAGGAACTTATTCGTAAGATTATTAATATCAACAGAAAACTTTAAAAAGACAACAATTGATATATATACAAATGAAACAAGAATAGAATTTAAAATAATATTTAAAAACGGATCGAAGTCAAAATTTACATAGAACGATATTAAAAAACCAACTAAAATAAGTGAGATTACTTTGAAAGTATTTATAGTTACAGGATGTAATTTAAATTTTTTATATACATAGTAAACCTTTACTGAATTATACAAACAAACAGCTATTAAAGAAGATATAGCAGCTCCTTCAATTCCATATAAAGGAATAAGAATATAGTTTAAGTAAATTGTTGTAAAAATCAATATTGCTCCTATAAATACAATGAAATTGTAATATTTACTATTGAAGATAATCCCATCTATATTTCCTAAAAATGCATTATAAAGTTTTGTAAAAGAAATAATAAGCACTACGTAATAACCTTCCTTGTAAGTAATGGGAATAAAAGAATAGAAATCACTAAGGTTAAATACTATTAATAGAAAAACTAGTCCACAAATAATCAATAAATTTAAGCTAGATTTTTGATATAAAATCCCTAAATCAGTGAAATTCTTATCATTTAGTAACTTTGAGCTAAGTGGATTGGCAATTTGAAATAAAGATCTTCTAGGTACAGTAATTAATGAACATATATATATTGCAACAGCATAGTAAGCTACCTTAGAAATATCTAAATATTTTGCAATCATGAATTTATCAACCTCTAAAACAATATTAGCAACAGCTCCTGCAAGACAGATTATAATTAAATACCTAATTATTTGATTTAAATTCTTTGACTTTTTTAATTTAAAATGAAATGGGTTATTTCTTAAAGAATAAACCATCATTATTAAAGTTCTTATCACATATACACATAAAACACACAATATAAATTCTTGCTCGTTTATAAACTGATAATGAATTAAAAAAAATAATAAAAAAATTAAAATTCTATGAAAAATTTCTTTTAAAAAATTCCCAAAAACAGAAATTAATTTGATTTTGACTAGAGAATAAAAAACTTCAAAATAGGCAAAACTAAAAGCTGTAATAATTATTACCCAAATATTGGTGCTTGTGATATAAACATTTTGTGGGAGAAAATATTTAATAAAATCCATAGATGTTAATCCTAGAAAAACTAAAATGATTACGCTGATTAAAGGAATGATTAACATTGTACTTAAAAAGTAGTTTTTTTCATCAGGCGTATTATAAAAGGAGTAGAATTTAATTATAGCATTATGAGTGCCTAGTGAGATAAACGGTAACATAATAGTTGCTGTAGAAATAATAAAAGCTAAAAGACCATGGTACTCATCAGATAAAAAATAAGTATACAAAAACAATACGTTAAAAGCACCTAAAATAAATCCGACATAAGTAGAGATTGTATTTTTAATTGATTGTCTAATTACTATACCCATTATAGTTTTGCTATGACATCTGAAATAGATCTCGTTAATTCAAATCTACTATATTTATTAATATTATAAGGAGAAACTTTCAGAGTATTATTAAGAAACTTGCCGTAACTAGATGATATATAGTTAAATAAATCATCTTCTTCATTATAATTAAAACTATAACCAACTTTTGTTTCTGTAATAATTTTCTTAACATCTATATTGTTTGAAATAGATATAATTGGCCTATTAGAGTTTAAATACTCGAATAATTTTGCAGGGATTATTGAATTTGATTCATTATTGTTCGTTTGAATAAGAAGAAGAATTTGTGATTTCTTTAAATATTTTTTAGTATCACTATATGGAATATGACCAATTAATTTAACATATATATCTAAAGAGAATTCTTTAACAGAAAGTATAACTTCATCACTAACATTACCGATTAAATTTAAGATGAATGAATCTTTAAAACCTTCAATTTCTTTTATAGCTTTACTTAAAACCCTCCATAACATTTCAGGGTTTCTATCAGATAAAATAGAACCAATATGAGAAATTGTAAATTTCTTATCTAAAACAGCTAGGTTATCATTAGAATAATCAAAACCATTTGTAATAGTCGAAATATGGGTTTTAGTTAACTTACTATATTCATCCTTTAAAGTGTCTGATGTAACGACTATGTGATCCGCATCATTAAGTACTCCAAGTTCTAATAGTTTATGTTTAGCTAAAGTAGATTTTGAGAAATAAAACTTTTTATGATACCAAATATTCGTCCATGGATCTCTAAAATCTGCTATCCATTTAATATTTGTTGATTTCTTTATTTTCTGACCAAGAAGATGCATACTATGCGGAGGACCAGTAGTTATAATAGTCTCAATCCCGTTTAATGCTATATAATTCTGAATAAAACTCACGGACTTGTTTGCCCAATATATTTTAGGGTCTGGAATGATAAAGTTACCTCTAACATAAAGCAATATTTTATCTATAAAGGTAAGATTGTTTATAGATGGAATAAGTCCATTATTGTACTGACTGTGTTTTTTTGGTAAAAATAACTTTAGTATAGAATCTAATAAAAATATAGGTTTTTTAATTATAACAGCAGTCTCTGGGATATCAGAAATTAAAGATTGGTCTACTTGATTAATATTAGATATGTCAGGTGTGTATATGTGGGGCTTAATATTAAATTGATCAAAATACTTAACGAATTTAAGCCATCTTTGCACACCAGGACTAGAAAATGGAGGCCAGTAATAAGTAATGATCAAGACTTTTTTTTTCAATTTAATCTAGTTGTTTTTTGTTAATATAGTTAAATATATAAAACCCAAATAATAACAAAACTAATAAAGAACTAGCTAAGCTTAAATAAGATGACTTTTTAACTACATCCGGACTAAAATAGCACTCAATTAAATTATCTCCTTGAGCTAGATACAAACCTCTTAGCGCAACATTAACATTATCAAAAACAGTCTCTTTTCCGTTCACTAATACTTTCCAACCTTCAGAGTAGAAAATTTCTGAAAAAACAGCATACCCTTCTTCTTTGTTACTACTTGAGTATTTTAAATAATTAGAAGTATGGTTAATTAAATCAATTTTAGCATTAACTGGGACATTGAATTTTTTAGATTTTAATTTAGTAGACACAGCACTATTTATTAAATTCAATGTATCTAAAGCTAATATAGCTTCATTTTGATCTTTTAAATAAAATAAGTCTTTAACAAACCAGGCATTTCCTTGTGCATCTTCATTTATAAAAGCTTTTATCTTTTCATTATCATTTTTACTAATAAAGTATTTTACATTTAACATGTTTAAAACAGGCATGTGATTTTTTGATATGTAAAATTTCAATAAAGCATCATAATTTGAAAGCTTAGCAGCATGGTAGCCTAAAACAGAATTATGAAAATAAGACGCTTTTGTTGAATTACTTGTTAAATCTAGTACTCTAAATTTAGTTGTATCATTCAATATTGATATATCTGCTTCGTTAACAACATAAGGAACTTCAACCTTATTTGCATTAACAAAATCATCTGAATTAACATAATTGTTATTAAAAGATATTAGGTCAAACGAAACTAAAATTAGAAATGTAATGATTAGTGAGTTTGAAGATATCAATTTACTTTTATAAATATTTAGTAAGATAAAAGAGGATATTACATATAGAAAAGTTCTTATTAAGTCTGATTTAAATAAATCAATTCTGTCCAATCTTAAAGCATCTAAATAACCAGGTCCATAGCCATCCAAGAATAATGAGTCACTTACTCCTTTAAAGTCTAATAAATCTATCGAAAAGTATAAGGTAGTCAACAAAAGTATAAAAACCCCTAGAGTCTTATTTAAGGCTGCTGCAACTACTTTATTTTGTTTTTTTTGTACTATAATAGTATGTAATGAATATATAGCTAAAACAGGGATACAAAGCTCTAAAATAACCTGGATTGAACTGACAGCTCTAAATTTATTATAAAAAGGGAAATAATTTATAAATAAGTCTGTAATAAAAGACATGTTCTTGCCATAAGATAATAGTAAGGATATTAGGATAGAGGCAAGTAACCAATATTTGTTTTTATTAGATACTAAAAATAGAGATAGAATAAATAAAAAGAATACAACTATACCAATGTACGCAGGTGCTTCAACTATAGGTTGACTGCCCCAATAAGTAGGGCTATACTCAATAGCATCTCTGGCTTGAATAGAATTAGCCCCTATAGATTTAAAATATTTGTAAGATTCTGAGTCGATGCCAAGTTTTTCTACATTCCCACCCCCTGTTATTCTAGGAATAAATAAATTTAAACTTTCAAAAATCCCATAACTATACTCGGTGATATAGTCATAATTTAAACCATTAGATTCTATTTGGTTTCCGTCAGGTGTGATGGTGATTTCATTAGCTCCTCTAGTACTTTGTTTAGAATACTCATAGGTACTCATAATTGTACTAGCATTAAATCCAATAGCTAAAAATAAAGCAGAAAACAATATCGTTAAAGATTTGAAATATTTTTTTAAAGCATTTGTTCTAATAGAATCAATCAGAAAATAAACACCAATAGATATAACGATAAACATTAAATAATAGGTCATTTGAAAATGATTAGCACAAATCTGTAGACCTAAGGCAATTGCAGTTAAAAAGAAACCTTTATAATACTTATTATTAAAAACTAGAATTATACCAGACAATACTAGTGGCATGTAGGCAATGGCATGCGCTTTAGAATTGTGTCCTGCTCCAATGATTATTATTAAATAGGTTGAAAAGGCAAAAAAGATAGATCCTAAAAATGCTAATTTATAATCAATTTTTAACACTAGTAAAAAAACATAAAAACTTATAAGGTATAATAATAAATAATCAGCTGGTCTTGGTAAAAATCTAAGGAATAAATCTAATTTTTTTATGTAATTATGAGGGTATTTAGCTCCTAATAAATATGTCGGCATTCCTGAAAAAGCACTATCTGTCCAGTAAGTTTCTGTATTAGTAGAGTCCCTGAAATCGTTCTGCTGCTTAGCCATTCCTGTGTATTGAACGATGTCGCTTTGATAAATTTTATCACCTTCAAGAATAGGATAAAAATAAGAAATAGAAATAATGATAAATAAAACAAACACAATTAAATGATGCGTATTGAATTTGAGAAAGGATAGTATATTATTCAACTTCTTCATAATCTACATAATCACCAACGTTGTTTTTTGAAGGTTTCTTTTTTTTTGGAATTTTATCAATAGTAACTTCCCCTTCACTTTTTTTGTTTTCAGGTCTATTATTAGTGTTGTTAAAGTTACTTTTCATTTTATTAGTCAAGTACTTGAACAAAAAGGGTGAAAACAATCTAGCTAAAAATTTTATAAAAAGATAACCAGCGTAAACCTTAACAAGAAATATAATTAAGCCCATATATATTCATTATAATAATTCAAAAATACAATTATTGTAGATCAAAAAAGTTAATAAAATAATAAAAATTATATATTTGAATAAATTGAATTATAATGAACAAAACTTTATTATCTATACTACTAACTTTACTTCCATATATAGCAATCAGCCAATATACTGATGTAATTAACTCAAACAAACCAGGAGAATCCTTTAGTGCTTTTTCAGTGGGTATTAATGTTTTACAAATTGAAACAGGCACAACATTTTTAAAAGAAAAGCATGATTTATTAAACAGAGAGTTTATTGGTTTCGGTTTAGATTTCTCAATCAGATATGGGGTTTTTAAAGAAGAGTTAGAATTTTTAACTTATGGTACCTATCAAAATAATATTTTTTATGATTACAGATATAACCCTACACAAGAAATTAGTCAAAATAATTTTAAAGAATTTAAAGTAGCAATAAAGTACTTAGTTTACGATCCTCACAAAAATTATGAAGATATTCCAAACGTATATAGTTATAGAGCTAACCAAAAGTTTAAATGGAGGTCTTTAATACCAGCTGTTTCTGTAATGGCTGGAATTAATATCGATACAGAAAGGAATCCATTTACATCTAACGGAATTAAAGGTGTAAGCCCGTTTCTTTTAATTTCAACTCAAAACAACTTTAAAAATAATACTGTACTTATTACAAATTTAATCCTAGATAGAATAGGAAGCACTCAAACGGACTTTGAATATATTGTTACCCTAACTAAAGCTTTGGACATCAATTGGGTAGTATTTGCAGAAACCCAAGGAATAAAAAGTGATTTTTATGCAGATAATTTATTTAGTATTGGAGCTGCATATCTATTAAATAAGGATTTCCAAATTGATGGATCAATATCTATAAACAACAAAAACACCCCAAAGGTTAGAAGATTAAATTTAGGCTTAAGTTACAGGTTCGATTTTCATATAGATAAAGCTGCAGAAAAATGAAAATAGTAAAAGTTAATAGCAGCGAAGAATTACTGAAATTTGTTAAGTTTCCTTTTAAACTATATAAAGACTCTAAATACTGGGTACCCCCTATTATAAAAGAAGAAATTAATAGCTTTACCAAGGGGGTTAATCCAAATCTCGAAGACTGCGATGTTAATTTATTTTTAGCAATTCAAAATGATGAAGTTGTTGGAAGAATTGCAGCTATTATTAATTGGTATGAGATAAATACTCAAGGAATAAAAAAAATTAGATTTGGCTGGTTTGATGCTATTAACGATATAAGTGTTACTAAAGCTCTAATTTATGAAGTTAATAAAATCGGAATAAATAAACAATTAAGTTTTATTGAAGGTCCAATAGGTTTTTCTAATTTAGATAAAGTCGGAGTACTTACTAGTGGCTTTGATAAAATTAGCACCATGATTACATGGTATAATTACCCTTACTATAAAGAGCATTTTGAGAAATTAAATTTTCATATTGAAAAAGAATATTTAGAGAATAAATTTGACTTTAATAATATTGACACTAAATATTACTCTAGAATGGCTGAAATTATAAAAAAAAGGTTTTTACTCAAGTCAGTTAGTTTTAAGTCTACTGAAAAAGTTTTAAGTTATGCAGATCAAATGTTTGATTTATTTAACATCTCCTATTCAAAATTATCTTCATTTATCCCAGTAAATACTAAACAGGTAAAATATATGAAGGAAAAGTTTCTTTCATTTATTAACCCAGAGTTTATAAAATTTACACTGGACAATAATGACAAGCTTATCGGTTTTGCAATAATAATGCCTTCCTTCGCTAGTTCTTTACAAAAATCAAAAGGTAAAGTTTATCCTTTTGGATTTCTACACTTGTTATACGCTAAAGCTTTTCCAAAAAATGTAACTCTCTTTCTAATTGGTGTACATCCTGACTATCAAAATAAAGGAGTTACAGCAGTTCTTTTTGACTCACTTCTAGTAACTTTAAAAAATAAAGGAATTAAGGAGTGTATTCGAACTCCTGAACTTAAAGATAATCTAGCAATCAATAATCTTTGGAAAAACTTTAATCCTGTAACTTATAAGACTAGATGTACTTTCAAAAAAGATTTATCTAATCCATAATCGGCAAATCCTTAGAAAGTTCTTTGTAGACCCCAGAAATTAATCTCTCTCTAATTGCGGAAAAAGCATCAAGTGTAACTTGAATGTCATTGGAGTTATGTGTAGCTGTAGGAATTAATCTTAATAGTATTAAACCCTTTGGAATAACAGGATAAATTACTGTTGAACAAAATATTCCATAGTTTTCTCT
>CAJVXR010000039.1 GCA_913009535.1 uncultured Flavobacteriales bacterium
TTGATCTAAAATGATATTTAAAATCACTAGAGAAATAATATATAAATTTCTATTTTTTTTCATTCTACTTAAACTATTGTAGCTGAAGATACTTCAGACTCTCTATTAATTTTTTTAACTAAACCTTGTAATACTTTACCAGGGCCAACTTCAATAAATTCTTTTGCTCCATCAGCAATCATTTGTTGTACCGTATGCGTCCACCTAACGGGTGAAGTAAGCTGAGATATAAGATTGTTTTTTATTTCACTTTCGTCAACTACAGCGCTTGCTGTTACGTTTTGATATATCGGACAAGTTGGTTTTTTGAAAACCGTATTATTTATCGCTTTTTCTAACTCTTCTTTTGCAGGGTTCATCAGTGGGGAGTGAAAAGCTCCTCCTACAGGCAGTACTAATGCTCTTCTAGCTCCATTTTCTTTTAATTTTTCACAGGCCTTGTTAATTGCACTTACCTCACCTGATATTACCAATTGACCAGGGCAGTTGTAATTAGCAGCAACAACAACGCCATTAATTTCCTCACATATTTTCTCTACAATAGAATCTTCTAGTCCTAATACTGCGGCCATAGTACTCTCTTGTAGATCGCACGCTTTTTGCATAGCTATTGCACGTTTAGAAACTAGTTTCAGTCCATCTTCAAAAGTAATTACACCGCTACTTACAAGCGCAGAAAATTCACCTAAAGAGTGTCCAGCAACCATATCGGGATTAAAACTATTTCCCATTAACTTTGCTAAAATTACAGAGTGAAGAAAGATAGCAGGCTGTGTTACTTTAGTCTGTTTTAGATCCTCAGCAGATCCCCGAAACATTATCTCAGTGATTTTAAACCCTAAAATAGTATTAGCAGAATTAAACAATTCTTTTGCAATATCATTTTCATTATAAAGGTCTAAACCCATTCCTGAAAATTGAGCTCCTTGCCCAGGAAATACGTACGCTTTCATATATTTTTTATTTCGTATGTCTCATAATTAAATGAGAATTTATGCTTTTCGTCTATTTCGTTAAATTCATCGGATATTTTATTCCAATTCTCACTATTTATCTCCGGAAAATAGGTGTCTCCATCAAATTGGTGATTAACTCTAGTTAACTCTATTTTTGAAGAGTAGTCCATTGCTATTTTATAAATCTCTCCCCCTCCAATTACAAATGGATTAGGATCTTCTTTACTTACCTCAATAGCTTCTTCCATTGAGTTCACATAAATAACATTTTCTATATTTTTATTTTCTTTTTTTCTAGTAATTATAATGTGCTTTCTTTTAGGTAATAACCCTGGAAAACTATCAAAAGTTTTTCTTCCCATTATAATATTATGACCAGAAGTTAATCTTTTGAACCTTTTTAAATCATTTGGCAAATGCCAAATTAATTTATTGTCTTTACCGATTGTATTGTTTGTGCCTGCAGCAACTATTATAGTTAAATTAGTTCTAGTCATTATTTTATATTGCTACTGACCCTTTAATATGTGGGTGTGGGTTATAATCAACTAATTTAAAATCTTCAAATTTAAAGTCAAATATGCTTTTAACATCTGGATTTATCTCCATTTTAGGTAAAGATTTAGTGTCTCTGCTTAGCTGTAAATTGACTTGATCGATATGGTTGTTATAAATATGAGCATCCCCAAAGGTGTGTACAAAATCTCCAGCCTCATAACCACACACTTGAGCTATCATCATTGTAAATAGTGCATAAGAAGCAATATTAAATGGCACACCTAGAAATACATCTGCACTTCTTTGATATAATTGACAAGACAGCTTTCCGTTATTTACATAAAATTGAAAAAAAGCATGGCAAGGTGGAAGTGCTGCTTTTCCATTTGCTACATTCTCTTCAAAAGATTTAGTCGTATCTGGAAGCACTGAAGGGTTCCATGCTGAAACAAGCATTCTTCGGCTATTTGGGTTATCTTTTAAGGTAGTAATTAGCTCTTTAATTTGATCAATCTCATCTCCATTCCAATTTCTCCACTGATAACCATATACTGGTCCTAAATCTCCATCTTCATTAGCCCAACTATTCCATATCTTAACTCCATTTTCATTTAGATAATTAATGTTTGTATCTCCATTTATAAACCATAATAGTTCGTAAATTATAGATTTTAGATGAAGTTTTTTTGTGGTAACCATCGGAAAACCTTTGCTTAAATCAAATCTTAGCTGATGCCCAAAAATACTTTTCGTACCGGTACCCGTTCTATCCCCTTTTTGATTTCCGTTTTCTAAAACCTCTTTAACTAAATCTAAGTATTGTTTCATTTTGAATCTTTAAAAAATAAAAATAGATAAATCGTCAGAAAATTAAATAATAAAGATACTAAAGTTATTAACTTTTTAACCAATAATCATACCGGCAAAAGTTGCAGATAATAAAGATGCTAGCGTTCCGCCTATAAGAGCTAAAAAACCAAACTGAGATAGGTTTTTTCTTTGTCCTGGAGCTAATGAACCAATTCCACCTATTTGAATTCCGATGGAAGCAAAATTAGCAAAACCACATAGCATATATGTGGCCATGATTATAGATTTTTCATATTTGAAATGAACCAAATTAGTCATGTCTTTTAATTCAGCTAACTGCATATATCCAATAAACTCGCTAGCAGCTAATTTAATTCCTAGTAGTTGCCCCATTAAAGCCATGTCCTCTTTTGCAACCCCAATTAACCACATAAGTGGATAAAAGGTGTAACCAAGTATAAACTCTAAAGAAAGTTGGTCATAATCTGTATTTAAATCTATCCAGCTATTTATCTGTCCAATGGTACCTACTTTTTCAAAACCAAAATTTATCATTGCAATAAAAGCTACAAAAACCAATAGCATAGCTCCAACATTCGCAGCCAGCTTTAAACCTTCCGTAGTCCCGTTAGCAATAGCATCTAATAAGTTTGATCCTATCTTGTCTTGTGATACATGTACCTCTGTATTGATTTCTTCTGTCTGAGGGTATAATATTTTTGCAATTACAATCGCACCGGGTGCAGCCATCACAGATGCGGTTAATAAATGTTTAGCGTAAAAGAGTCGAACTACTTCGTCTTCCCCACCTAGAAAACCTATATATGCAGCTAGTACTCCACCAGCTACAGTTGCCATACCTCCAATCATAACAAGCAATATTTCTGATTTAGACATTTTTTCTAAGTAAGCTTTTATCAATAATGGAGCTTCAGTTTGACCTAAAAATATATTTCCAGCAACACTTAGACTTTCTGCTCCTGAGATATTCAATAATTTTGTTAAAGCCCATGCCAATGCTTTTACGAATCGTTGGATTATTCCAAGATAAAAAAGAACTGAAGTCAAAGCAGAAAAGAATATAACTGTAGGTAAAACCTGAAATAAAAATACATATCCAAAACTCTCCACATTCATCATGTCTCCTAACAAGAATTTACTACCCTCCATTGTGAAGTCCAGTGTTTTGACAAATATTTTACCGAAAAACTCAAATATTGATTGAATAAAACTCACTTTCAAAACACCAACTGCTAGCAATAGTTGTACTATTAGCCCAATTATGACAGTTTTCCAATTTATAGCCTTTCTGTTTTTGCTAAACAAAAATGCTATAAAGATTAGTGCAAACATCCCTGTTATTCCTTTTACTATTCCAGTTATGGAAAACCCTTGACTTGGTACTAAAACTTCAACTTTTGTAAATTTATAAGTGATATTATTCTCTGTAAACTCTAAATTATTATTAGATAATAATGAAATATCGTAAACTCTCAGAGTGTCTGTTGGTAAATTATATTTAAAAGATATTTTGTCATCTTCTAAGCTGTAACTACCTTCAGCATATAGGTTATCTTTTGCTTGTAAACTATAGTTAAAATTGTTCTCAGTAATATTTAATATATCAGTGTTTTGTATTTCAAAAAGTTCATTTCCCTTTGAGTCTTGGATGTTTTCAAAAAGCCATTTCCCTTCAACAGATTGGGAGAATATAGATCCAATTGAAAAAATAAATAATAGAATCGAAAGTTTTTTTAACATAGTTATTGTCTTTTAGATATTTCATCTCTAATTAAGGCTGCATTTTCATAATTTTCTTTTAAAACTGCGAGCTTTAATAATTTCTGTAATTCTTCTGTATTTTTATTTTTATAATCTTGTTTTGAATCTACTGTATCTTCTTGATTAATTTCTTTAATGACAGATTCACTTTCGTTAGTTTCCTCAACTTTAAGAATAACGCCTGCTTTAGTAAGAATATTTTCGTAAGTAAAAATTGGAGCATTAAATCTTAGTGCTAACGCTATTGCATCACTAGTTCGAGCATCGATAACTTCTTCTATTTTATCTCTCTCACAAATTATACTTGAGTAGAATACACCATCTACAAGTTTGTGAATAATTATTTGTTTAATAATTATATCAAATCGCACAGAAAAATTTTTAAATAAATCGTGTGTTAATGGTCTGGGTGGTTTAATTTCTTTTTCAAGTGCTATTGCAATGGACTGTGCTTCAAAAGCTCCTATAACAATTGGGAGTTTCCTCTGTCCTTTTAATTCACTAAGAATCAGTGCGTAAGCTCCATTTTGAGTTTGACTGTAAGAAATCCCTTTTATTATCAGACGTACTAAGCTCATACTTGATTTAAACTATTTGAAATCAAA
Source organism: uncultured Flavobacteriales bacterium (assembly GCA_913009535.1). Next base: position 4,652 of record CAJVXR010000039.1, read on the forward strand.
TTTAACCTTTTTATGTTATACACAAAAAGTTATTAATTTTGAGCCTTGAAAGTTTTTAACTTATTTATTAACTCTGGTACAACTTCAAAGGCATCTCCTACAACTCCGTAGTCTGCAGCTTTAAAAAATGGGGCATCAGGATCAGTATTGATTACAACCTTAACTTTAGAAGAATTTATTCCTGCTAAATGTTGTATTGCTCCAGAAATTCCAATTGCAATGTATAAGTTAGTTGCAACAGGTTTGCCTGTTTGACCTACATGTTCTCCGTGTGGTCTCCACCCTAAATCTGATACTGGCTTTGAGCAAGCCGTGGCTGCTCCTAAAACCTCTGCTAATTCTTCTATCATTCCCCAATTTTCAGGACCTTTTAAGCCTCTACCAGCAGAAACAACAGTGTCTGCATCAGCAATAGTTACCTTGTCTGTTGCTTTTTCAACAGATATTACCTTAGTGTCATTTTCCACAATAGTTACAGAAAATTCCTCTACGGATGTACTGCTTTTTACTTCATTAATAGAAAAGCTATTTTTTGCTAGACTGATTAGAACATTTTCGGTGTTTACTTGTACATTCTCAAAAGCCTTGTTTGTAAATGCAGTTCTTTTAATAGTTAGTGGTTTATAGCTTGAAGGTAATTCACATGCATTAGATACATAACCAGCATTAAGTTTAACTGCTAACAGTGGAGCTAGATATCTCGAATCTGCACTAGAGCTGATAACAACTATATTGGATTTTTCATTTTCTGCAGCCTGTAATATTGACTGAGAATAGGAAAGTGCATTAAATGTTGTTAAATCTGGACTTGAAATATTAAGAATTTTATCAACTCCATAGCTTTCCAAATCCATAGGACTTTCTGCGTTTATACATACAGCAGTTACGGTCGTATTATTATCATCTGCTATTGCTCTAGCGTAGGAAGCTACTTCAAAAGCTATTTTTTTGAACTTTCCTTGTTCGGATTCTGTATATACTAATATTGCCATATTTAAATTACTTTAGCTTCGTTATGAAGTAGGTTAATTAACTCATCCAGATTGTCAGCAGAAACTAGCGTTACTTCTCCTTTTGGTATTGGTTTTTCAAATTTTATTGAATTTGTTTGATTTATTGATTCTATTGCAGGAATAACTTCAAGCTGTTTTTTTCTAGCCATCATTATACCTCTCATGTTTGGTATTCTTAAATCACTTTCTTCAACTAGACCTTTTTGTGCTCCAATCACTAGAGGAGTAGAAGACTCAATAGTTTCTCTACCTCCGTCAATTTCTCTTGCAGCAGTAACTTTTGCACCCTCTATATCAAGACTTATACAATTATTTATAAAATTAGAATTATTTAAAGCAGCAATCATCCCAGGAACCATTCCTCCATTATAGTCAATAGACTCTCTACCAGCAATTACTAAATCATAATTTCCGCTTTTTATATAACTTGCTAGTTGAGTAGCTACGTTATATCCATTTTCAGGGCTCATATCAATTCTAATTGCTTTGTCTGCGCCTATTGCAAGTGCTTTTCTAAGAGTTGACTCCGTGTCAGACAATCCAACATTTATAACATCCACAGATGCACCTTGTTTTTCTTTAAACCACATTGCTCTTGTAAGTCCAAACTCATCATTTGGATTAATTACAAATTGAACTCCATTTCTATCAAATTTAGTATTCTCTTCAGTAAAATTAATTTTTGAAGTTGTGTCAGGCACGTGACTAATACAAACTATTATTTTCATATTAAATATATATTAAGCCTCAAATATAATTAATTATACACAAATTACTATGCATGCATAGTAATTATTTTTTTTTTTTGATTACAAATATTAAATCCTTTAGTATTTTTGTCGCATAAAATAATATTTATGAGAACAATTCAGTTTAGAGAAGCTATTTGTGAGGCAATGTCGGAGGAAATGAGAACAGATGAGACTATTTATCTTATGGGTGAAGAAGTAGCTGAATATAATGGAGCGTATAAAGCTTCTAAAGGCATGCTAGATGAATTTGGATCAAAAAGAGTTATTGACACCCCTATTGCTGAGTTAGGTTTTGCAGGAATTGCAATTGGATCTACAATGACAGGAAACCGTCCAATTGTTGAATACATGACCTTTAATTTTTCACTTGTTGGGATTGATCAGATAATTAATAATGCGGCGAAGATTAGACAAATGTCTGGTGGTCAGTTTAAGTGCCCTATAGTATTTAGAGGACCTACAGCTTCTGCAGGTCAATTAGCTGCTACTCACTCTCAAGCATTTGAAAGTTGGTTTGCAAATACTCCAGGATTAAAAGTTATTGTGCCATCTAACCCCTACGATGCAAAAGGATTATTAAAGTCAGCTATTAGGGATGATGACCCTGTTATATTTATGGAAAGTGAGCAAATGTATGGTGATAAGGGAGAAATTCCAGAAGGTGAATACACATTACCTATTGGAGTTGCAGATATAAAAAGAGAAGGTACAGATGTTACAATAGTTTCCTTTGGGAAAATAATTAAAGAAGCATACAAGGCCGCAGATGTATTGCAAGAAGAAAATATATCTTGTGAAATTATTGACTTAAGAACAGTCAGACCTTTAGATATTGATGCTGTATTAAAATCAGTAAAAAAAACTAATCGACTTGTTATTTTAGAAGAGGCATGGCCTTTTGGAAATGTTTCTACCGAAATTACTTTTCAAGTTCAATCTAAAGCTTTTGATTATTTAGATGCTCCTATTGAAAAAATAAATACTGCGGATACTCCAGCGCCATATTCACCTGCTTTATTTGCAGAGTGGTTACCTAATAGCAATGATGTTATTAAGGCTGTTAAAAAAGTTCTCTACAGAAAATAAATTATTGGTTTAAGCTATAAATGTATTAAGTTTTTTAATTAAATCTGATTTTATTACTTTTGCCAGCTAAATAAAAATTACTAAAAAAAATAATATATGGAATCAATGATGATTTGGATGCCAATTGTAATGGCATTATTAGGACTAGCTTACATGCTTGTAAAGAAATCTTGGGTAATGAAACAAGATGCAGGAGATGGGAAAATGAAAGAGATTTCAGATCATATTTACGAAGGTGCTTTAGCATTTTTAAAAGCTGAATATAGATTATTAGCAATTTTTGTTGCTGGAGCAAGTGTTGTTTTAGCTGGAATTGCTTTTTACATGGGTAGCACATACTCAATTGTAGTTGCATTTATTATTGGTGCAATATTTTCTGCATTTGCAGGAAACATGGGAATGAAAATTGCAACCAAAACAAACGTTAGAACTACTCAAGCTGCAAAAACTAGTTTACCAAATGCATTAAAAGTTTCTTTTGGTGGTGGTACTGTTATGGGACTTGGAGTTGCTGGTTTAGCTGTTTTAGGTTTGACCATGTTCTTTATTATATTTTATCAAATGTTTATGGGTGGTCAATGGACTAATACTGATCAGATGACTGTTGTATTAGAAGCATTAGCCGGCTTTTCTTTAGGAGCTGAATCTATAGCTTTATTTGCAAGAGTAGGTGGGGGTATTTACACAAAAGCTGCTGATGTTGGAGCTGATTTAGCTGGTAAAGTACAAGCTGATATTCCTGAAGATGATCCAAGAAATCCAGCGACTATTGCTGATAATGTTGGTGATAATGTTGGTGATGTTGCAGGAATGGGAGCTGATTTATTTGGTTCTTACGTTGCTACTGTCTTAGCTGCCATGGTTTTAGGTAACTATGTTATTAAGGATATGGGAGGTGTAATTCAAGATGCATTTGGTGGAATTGGACCAATACTATTACCAATGTCTATCGCAGGAGTTGGAATAATCATTTCTTTAATAGGAACTTTATTAGTTAAAATTTCCTCCAATGATGCAAAAGAAGCTGACGTTCAAAAAGCTTTAAATATAGGAAACTGGGCATCTATAGCAATGGTTGCTATAGCATGTTATGGATTAGTTACATGGATGTTGCCAGAAACTATGCAAATGGATTTCTTTGGAGAAGGTCTTAAGGATATTTCTTCAATACGAGTATTTTACGCTTGTTTAGTTGGTTTAGTGGTAGGAGCTGGAATCTCAGCATTTACTGAATACTACACTGGTTTAGGTTCAAAACCAATTTTAAAAATTGTACAACAATCAAGTACTGGAGCAGGAACAAACATTATTGCTGGTTTAGCAACGGGTATGATCTCTACGTTCTCATCTGTATTATTATTTGCAGCAGCTATATGGTCATCATATGCTTTAGCAGGATTTTATGGTGTTGCTTTGGCAGCTTCAGCAATGATGGCAACAACAGCTATGCAATTAGCCATTGATGCATTTGGACCAATTGCCGATAACGCAGGAGGTATTGCAGAAATGAGTGAGCAAGATCCTATTGTAAGAGAAAGAACAGATATTTTAGATGCTGTTGGAAACACAACCGCTGCAACTGGTAAAGGTTTTGCCATTGCATCTGCTGCGTTAACTTCCTTAGCACTATTTGCTGCTTATGTAACATTTACAGGAATTGATGGTATTAATATTTTTAAAGCTCCCGTACTAGCAATGCTATTTGTTGGAGCTATGATCCCTGTTGTGTTCTCTGCCTTAGCAATGAATGCTGTTGGTAAAGCTGCAATGGAAATGGTAAATGAAGTGGTTAGACAGTTCAAAGAAATTCCAGGGATTATGGAAGGAACTGGAAAACCAGAATATGATAAATGTGTAGATATTTCTACTAAAGCTTCTTTAAAGGAAATGATGTTACCAGGGCTATTAACTATAGGTTTTCCAATACTTGTAGTATTGGTAGGTAAATTAGTTTATCAAGATAATAATATGTTGGTTGCTGAAATGCTAGGTGGTTATATGGCTGGAGTTACTGTTAGTGGTGTACTTTGGGCTATTTTCCAAAACAATGCTGGAGGTGCTTGGGATAATGCTAAGAAATCTTTCGAGGCTGGAGTAGAAATCAATGGAGTAATGACATACAAAGGTTCAGAAGCACACAAGGCTGCTGTAACTGGAGATACTGTCGGTGATCCTTTTAAAGATACATCAGGACCTTCAATGAATATTTTAATTAAACTGACTTGTCTTATAGGTTTAGTGATTGCTCCAATATTAGGGGGGCACGCTAATTCAGAGTCTCATTCATCAATGGACCCTGTTAGTCATGAGGTAAATGTGGAGGTTAATGCAACTTCAAGTGAGGAAGATAATATGACAGCAGAAATTAATATAGTTACAAATAAAGATGGTGTTGAAACTGAAGTAAATGCTACTATTGATGGTACTGAATCTGAAGTAAAAAAAACGGTTAAAGATCTTGTAGCGGAAGCTAAAGAAAATTAATTGTATTGATGATAACATAAAAAAAGCCTCATATTTTATGAGGCTTTTTTTTATATAATTATTTATTTAAATTTAGTTTTTCGTCAACTAAAGATATTATCTTCTCTAAGTCTTCTTTTTTGTCGACAAAATCTAAATTATCAATATCAATTATTAATAAATTCCCTTTATCGTAGTTGTGAATCCAAGCTTCATACCTTTCGTTTAATCTACTCAAGTAATCAATACTAATTGAATTTTCATAATCCCTTCCTCTTTTGTGGATATGAGACACTAAATTTGGAATAGAACTTCTTAAGTAAATCAATAAATCAGGAGACTTAACTTTTGATTCCATTAATTCAAATAAAGATTTATAGTTTTCGTAATCTCGATTAGCCATTAAGCCCATTGCATGTAAATTCGGAGCAAATATATTTGCATCTTCATAAATTGTTCTGTCTTGAATTACATCTTTAGAGCTTTGAATTATTTCAATTAATTGTCTAAACCTGCTATTTAAAAAATAAACTTGTAAGTTAAAACTCCACCTTTCCATTTCGTTATAGAAATCATCTAAATAAGGATTGTCTATAACATCTTCCAGTTGAACTTCATAATTATAGTGTTTCGCAAGTGAATTAGTTAAAGTAGTTTTTCCAGCGCCTATATTTCCCGCAATTGCTATATGCATAATTTAATTTTTTTGAATTTGATATTTAATAAAATGTTCAGAATCGTAAATATACAAGCTTTGATTGGTTACAAAAAAATCTTTTATTAATAAATCTCCTAAATCAAATTTATTTTCAGTTAAAAAATCTTCACTATAGTAGTATAGCTGATTGTCTCTTTTAAAAATCAAAGTATTATTGAAATTTTCAATTTGCTGAATTTTAGTAACTTTTAATTTACTAATTAGACTACCGAAATAGTTGAACTTAAATATATGACTATCAGTAAGAACCCAACAATATTTATAATTACTAACTAATGAAATCATCTCTCCTGAAATTTCATAATTAATCACTTTATTCTTTTGATTTATATAATTAAATAATTCTAATTTTGAATTTAATTCATTATAGATCCAAATAGTATTATCACTTGAGGCAGAAACTTTAGAGACAGTCTTTGTGGGTTCAAGAAAATTAAAATCGACTTTTGAAATTTCTGAAAGTTTATTGTCTAAAACTAGTAAAGAGTTAAAATCCTCATAAAATAATTGTATTCTCAAAGGATTTTTAACATCAACTGATGTTATGTTTGAGTAAAAATTATTTCTATAGTAAAAGGTGTCTTTTTCCGATATTTTAATCAGTTCGTTATTTTTAATGAAGTATAAGTTGCTAAAATTATCTACTGACTTAAACTCTTTATTATTAGTGGAATTTTTTGATATTAGTGTTAGTATTAATTTGTTTTCATTAGTAAATCCAGAAAAATGAATTAAATAAAAAAGCACTAATAATTTCATGAAATCAAGATACAATCTTTTAAGATATTATTAACTATTTTAATTTACAGCCTTTATACATTTGTAAAAAAATATTTTGAACATGAAAAATTTAATTTATATAGTTTTTGTTTTAACAATTTCTACCAACTTGTTTTCTCAAGAATTTCAGGGTAAGGCTTACTATCAAACTAAAACTACCATGGATCTTGGTACCTGGGGAAATAGAATGTCTGCTGAGCAAAAAAGTGCAATGAAAGACAGGATGAAACCCTATTTAGAAAAGACTTTTATACTAACTTTTAATAAGACAGAGTCTACTTATTTTGAAGAAGAAAGACTTGATGCTCCAGGTTCAGGAGGATCGGGGATGGGCGCTATGTTTATGAGTGCTGGAAGTGGTAATCCTGAGATGTATAAAAACATTAAAGAAAAGATTTATCTACAGGAAAATGAATTTTTTGGTAAAAAGTTCTTGGTTGATGATAAGTTACCAGAATTTGAGTGGAAAATGAGTGGAGAACAAAAAAAAATTGGCCAGTACATGTGTTTTAAAGCTGTCGGAACCAGAGTGAATAATAACTTTAGTTGGGAGAGTTTAAGGAGACAAGGAAATGAAAAATCCAAAGATTCAACAAATAGTAAAGAAAATGCTAGTAATGAAAAAATCTCAGCAGTTGATGATGAAACAAATACTAAAGTAGAATTGATAGAAGAAGTCGTAGTCGACGCAAAGATTGAAACTATTGTAGCTTGGTACACACCTCAAATTCCAATTAGCAATGGACCAGAACAATCCTTTGGACTTCCTGGACTGATATTGGAGTTAAACACAAAAAATACTACAATGTTATGTACAAAAATTATATTAAATCCAGATAAAAAAGATGAAATTAGTAGACCAACTAAAGGAGATGTAGTTACTAAAAAAGAATATACTGACATGGTCCAATTTAAAATGCAAGAAATGAGAGATAATAGAGGTAGATCTCGTGGTGGTAGATGGAACTAAAAATAATAAAAATAAAATTATGAGTAAAATATTATATACTTTTATATTGCTATTGACTACAAACTTGACTTTTTCTCAAATTAAAATGGAAGG
>CAJVXR010000040.1 GCA_913009535.1 uncultured Flavobacteriales bacterium
ATGGTTTTCCTGGATGGCACCTTGAGTGTACTGCAATGAGTACTAAATATTTAGGTAATAATTTTGATATTCACGGAGGTGGTATGGACTTAAAGTTTCCTCATCACGAATGTGAAATTGCACAATCCATAGCTTTTAACAAAACAACCCCTGCAAATGTTTGGATGCATGCCAATATGCTTACCCTTAATGGTAGTAAGATGGCTAAATCTACTGGAAACAATATTTTACCTGGAGATATATTATCAGGAAATAACAAAATATTAAAAAAACCATTCTCTGCTAGCGTTGTTCGTTTTTTTATATTACAAGCACACTACAGAAGCGTATTGGATTTTAGTAGCGAAGCTATAGAGGCCTCTGAAAAAGGTTTTAATAAACTAATGGAAGCACAGAAAAGTTTGAGCAATTTAAAGAGCTCTTCCACTTCTGATTTTAATATTAGTAAATGGTTAGAGAAATGCTATGAAGCGCTAAATGATGACTTCAATACCCCTATACTAATTGCTGAATTATTCAATGCAGTTAAGTTTATAAATCAAGTTAAATCAGATAAAGCCACAATATCTAATGAAGATTTAAATACATTGCAGAAAAAATTCAATGAATTTATTTTTGATATTCTTGGACTAGAAAATAAAAATACTTCTAATTCTAGTAATGATAAATTAGATTCTGCAGTAAACTTACTTATTGAACTCAGAGAAGACGCTAGATTAAATAAAAACTATGCTTTAAGTGATAAGATTAGAGATGACCTGAGTAAAAATGGTATTACTTTAAATGATAGTAATAATGAAACTACGTATTCAATTAATTGAAAATGAAAATTCTAATACTACCTTTCATTATTTTAATTAAAATCTATCAAAATTTAATTTCTCCTCTTACTCCAGCAACATGTAGATTTGAACCTACTTGTTCTCACTATTCGATTGAAGCATTAAAAGAACATGGAGTATTTATGGGGACAAAATTAATGGTAATAAGAATATTTAGTTGTCACCCGTGGGGTGGATCAGGCTATGATCCTGTTCCTAAAAAAAATATTAAAAATAAAAATATATAAAGTATGTACGCATTAGATATAGTATGGGATCCATCCTCTGAGGGAATAAACATATTTGGAAAATTTACAATTCATTATTATAGTTTGATGTGGATTGCTGCATTTACTATAGGGCATTACGTAATGAAAAAAATATACCAAAAAGAATCTTTGTCAGAAGAAAGTTTAGATTCTTTATTTATGTATACAATACTAGGAACAATTATTGGTGCGAGGCTAGGTCATGTTGTTTTTTACCAAGCGGAACTTTTTCAACAAGATTTCTTTAGTGTCTTTCTCCCATTTAGGTTTAATCCAACTTTTGAATTTACTGGTTTTAGAGGATTAGCAAGCCATGGTGCTGCCATTGGTATGATTTTTTCAATGTACTTATATAATAAAAAAGTTTTAAAGAAAAATATCTTATGGATTCTAGATAGACTGGTAGTTCCTGTTTCTATTGGAGCTGTATTTATTAGAATAGGTAACTTTTTTAATTCAGAAATAATAGGTCATAAAACCGATAGTATGTTTGGTGTAGTTTTCAAAGCTATAGGAGAAACAGAGCCTAGACACCCAGGACAACTGTATGAAGCTTTTGGTTATTTGATTGTTTTTGTTATAGTGTATTTAACCTATTGGAAAACTTCAAAAGTGGCAAAGACAGGATACATGTTTGGACTATTTTTAATCCTTCTTTGGAGTACAAGGTTTATTGTAGAGTTTTTCAAAGAAGCTCAGGTAACTGGAAGAGAAGATTGGATACTAGGAATGAATACAGGACAGACACTAAGTATTCCTTTTATACTACTAGGGTTATATTATATGTTTAGAAAATGATAAAAATATTCAGAGTAATTAGTTTTCTAGAAGGTACTTCATATATACTATTGTTATTTGTAGCAGTCCCTCTAAAATATTATGCAGATAACCCCCAGTTAGTTAAACTTCTAGGGATGCCCCATGGACTATTGTTTGTAACCTATGTAGTTATGTCAATTATTAATAGTAGACTATTCAAATGGAGCGCTAGTAAAACTTTTCAAATATTGATATCTTCTATACTCCCATTTGGGACATACTATATTGATAGAAAATATTTTAGAAATTAAAGCTGTTTTATTTTTCTGATTTACCTATTGTATCTCTCATAATTGGAGTAGCAATAAACACAGAAGAATACGTTCCAACTAAAACTCCAATAATAAGAGCAAATAATAAACCTCTAAGTGAGTCAGCACCAAGTAAGAACATAGACATCAATACAACCAATGTCGTGAATGAAGTGTTTAAAGTTCTACTTAACGTACTATTTAAAGCAGTATTTACAATTTTATCAAATTCCCAAGTTGAGTGCTCTTCAATGAATTCTCTAATTCTATCAAAAACTACAACGGTATCATTTAAAGAGTAACCAATTACCGTAAGAATAGCAGCAATAAATGCTTGATCTATTTCCATGTTAAATGGCATGTATTTATAAGTTAAAGAGAATATCCCAAGAACTATTAATACATCATGAAAAACAGCTGCAACTGCTCCAAGGGAGAATTGCCACTTTTTAAATCGTAGTAATATATATAGAAACACAACTATTAGTGAAGCTAATACAGCCCATAATGAAGATTGTTTTATATCATCAGCAATGGTTGGACTAACTTTCCCAGAAAGCATTTTTCCAACATTATTTTCAGCATTTAAAAACTGAGAGTATGTATAACCATCTGGTAAAAAGTTTTTAAGTGATGTGAAAAGTTTATTCTGAACTTCTTCATCAACCTCTGCAGAATTTTCATCTACTTTATATTTAGTGGATATTTTAAGCTGATTAGCAGAACCTATAGTTTTAACTTCAGAACTACCAAATGCAGCATTAGTTTCAAGCTTAACTTCTTCAGTACTTACATCCTGAGCAAACCTTACAGTGTAAGTTCTACCTCCAACAAAATCAATACCTTGATCCAGACCAGTTGTAAATAACGAAGCTAATCCAGCAATAATAAAGAATCCTGAGATTACGTAAGTGATTTTTGTTTTCTTAAGAAATTCAATAGATATATTTCTAAATAACCCCTTTGTTAAACGGGTTGAAAAGTCTAAACTTCTACCTTTATTCATATTCCATTCTATAAGTATTCTTGTAATAAATATAGCAGTGAATAAAGAGGTTAAAATACCTATTAATAAAGTAGTAGCAAATCCTTTTATAGGACCAGTTCCAAGTGAAAACAATATTAATGCAGTTAACCCTGTAGTTATATTCGCATCCAATATTGAAGATAAAGCATTTGCAAAACCATCTTGAATGGCATTAACTTGCTTTTTCCCTTTAAGTATCTCTTCTCTAATTCTTTCGTATATAAGAACATTTGCATCAACCGCAATTCCTATCGTTAATACAATACCTGCTATTCCAGGTAAAGTCAATACAGCACCTAGACCGGCAAGAACTCCAAAAATTAAAATTATATTTAGTACAAGAGCTATATTAGAAAATATACCTGCTTTACCATAATAAAATATCATCCATGCAAGAACTAATAAAAGAGCAATTACAAAAGATCTTGAACCTGTATCAATTGCTTCTTTACCAAGAGAAGGACCAACTTCATCTGCTTGAACAATATCTGCAGAAGCAGGAAGTTTACCAGCTCTTAAAACATTCGCTAAATCTATTGCTTCTTCCAATGTAAATGAACCTGATATTTCAGAGTTACCTCCAGAAATAGGTCCTGTTGTTACTCCGGGTGCAGAGTAAACTGTTTCATCTAAAACAATTGCAATCTGGCTTCCTTTAGTGAAAGCATTACCTGTCATTTTCTCCCAAATCTTAGCTCCTTTTCCATTCATCTGCATACTAACAGTAGGTTGACCAGATGGTGAATATGCTTGTCTAGCGTCTGTTATTACAGAACCACTTAACTCTGGTTTATTATCTCTATTTCCTTGTAGAGCGTACAAGTCTAATAACTCATTACCTTCTAAATCTAATTGAGGAATACCCCATACAAATTTAACTTCTCTTTGCTCTGCTGAGAGTAAAGATTTAACTTCAGGCATTTTAAGATAGTCTGTTATATTTTGTTTTTCTTTAGCATCGAAAGTTGCAACAATTGGACCTCCAGCATACCCTTGACCTTTAATAGCATCAAGTATTGGATTTACATCAACAAAAGTTGAATCCGAATCAGTTCCTAATAAATCATCAATTTCACTATTCGTATTTTCAGAACTTGCAGAAATCTCTTCGGCATCTACCATAGATTTAACTACTCCATTAGCCTGTACGATAAAGTTCAAGAAATCTTGTCCTCTAAAAGCATCCCAAAACTCTAACTGAGCCGTACTTTGAAGTAAGTTCTTAACTCTTTCAATATCTTTAGCTCCAGGAAGCTCTACTAATATTCTACCAGAATTACCAAGTCTTTGAATGTTAGGCTGAGTTACCCCAAACTTATCGATTCTTTTTCTTAAAACTTCGAATGCAGAAACGATAGATTCATCAATTTTTTCTTTAATTACTGGCTGCACATCCTCATCAGACATGTCAAAAGTAATCTCTTCACTTAATGTTCTATTAGCAAATATGTCTGGAGATGCTAGTTTCGTATCTCCTTTAATCGCATCAAATGCTACGAAAAAATCTTCCAGATATGTGTTTTGACTGTTTTTTTGAATTTCTTCAGCATCAACAAGCGCTTGATTAAAAATTGGATCTCTACTATTATTAGATAGTCCTTTTAATATATCCTTAACCGAAATTTGAAGGATTACATTAATACCACCTTTTAAATCCAGACCTAAATTCATAGCTCTATCTTTAACTTCATTGAAGGTATAATCAGAAATTCCTATATCAAAAACTGAAACATTTGATAATGAATCTAAGTAATTAGCTTCAATAACATTTCTTTGTTTGTCAAAATCTATTTGAGATTCAGAAACTTTACTAACTGCATATTGAGCTGCATTATCTTCTACCTGATTTGCCTTAAATGTAAATGATAGTTGGTATATACTAACCAAACCAAATAATAAAGCAAACAATTTTATTAATCCTTTATTCTGCATTGTGATGTATTTTATTCAATTTAAAAACGAGCAAATATATGATTTAACTAATAAATTGACAACAGAAATGAAGCATTTCTAAATTGTACAACCAACTGGAAACAATTTGTATCCAGAATTATACCAGCAAATTACAATGATAAGAGACTATTTGTTTTCTTAACACCTTCAGCACTTTGATGCAAATGTTGCATATCCGCTTCGCTTAATTCTATTTTAACTATTTCTTCAATACCATTTTTCCCTAGTATAACTGGAACGCCAATTGAGAGGTCATTAAGACCATATTCGCCTTCTAATAAAACTGAACAAGGAAACATTTTCTTTTGATCACAAGCAATTGCCTGTACGATACCACTTACAGCAGCTCCTGGAGCATACCAGGCAGAGGTACCTAATAATTTAGTTAGTGTCGCCCCTCCTACTTTGGTGTCTTCTTTTACTTTTGAAAGTCTTTCACTAGATAGAAATTCAGAAACTTTAATGCTATTTCTTGTAGCATTAGAAGTTAACGGCACCATACCTAAGTCACTGTGACCACCTATAACCATACCATCAACATCACTAATTGGTGCATCCAAAGCTTCTGCTAATCTATATTTAAATCTTGCAGAATCTAAAGCTCCACCCATACCAATAATTCTATTTTTAGGTAAACTTGTAGTTTTATGAACTAGGTAAGTCATTGAGTCCATTGGGTTACTAACTATAATTAGGATAGTGTTTGGAGAGTGTTCTATTAAATTGGAAGTAACTGTCTTTACTATACCAGCATTTATTCCTATCAACTCTTCCCTTGTCATTCCTGGTTTTCTAGGAATTCCAGAAGTTACAACACAGATGGAACTATTTGCTGTTTTGCTATAGTCATTCGTTGTACCTGTGATTTTAGTATCAAAATTATTTAATGATGCAGTTTGCATTAAGTCCATTGCTTTTCCTTCAGCAAAACCTTCCTTAATATCTAATAATACTACCTCAGATGCAAAATCTTTTATAGCTATATATTCAGCACAACTAGCACCTACAGCACCAGCTCCAACAACTGTTATTTTCATATTTGTTTCATTTTTTTATTAAGCATCTATATTAGCATAGATCGCATTTTTTTCGATAAATTCTCTTCTCGGTGGAACTTCATCTCCCATTAGCATTGAGAAAATTCTATCTGCTTCAATCATGTTTTCAATTTCTACTTTTCTTAAAGTCCTGAACTCTGGATTCATAGTAGTATCCCATAATTGAGAAGCATTCATTTCACCAAGTCCTTTATACCTTTGGATTTTAACACCTTCTCCATATTTTTGCATAATTAGATCTCTTTGGTCATCATCCCAAGCATATTCTTTTTTAGCTCCTTTTTTAACTAAGTATAATGGCGGAGTAGCAATATATATGTGACCTCCTTCAATTAATTCTTTCATATACCTGAAAAAGAAAGTTAAAATAAGTGTAGCAATATGACTTCCATCTATATCCGCATCACACATTATAACTACTTTATGGTATCTAAGTTTTGTAAGGTTTAAAGCTTTTGAATCTTCCTCTGTACCAATTGTAACTCCCAAAGCGGTGAAAATATTTTTTATTTCTTCATTTTCAAAAACTTTATGCTGCATAGCTTTCTCTACGTTCAGAATCTTACCTCTTAAAGGTAATATAGCCTGAAATGCTCTATCTCTTCCTTGCTTAGCAGTTCCTCCTGCAGAATCTCCCTCTACTAAAAACACTTCGCATTTAGCTGGATCTTGCTCAGAACAATCAGACAGTTTTCCAGGTAAACCACCCAGACTCATGACTGTTTTTCTTTGAACCATTTCACGGGCTTTTTGTGCTGCTGTTCTGGCCTGTGCTGCAAGTATTACTTTTTGTACTATAATCTTAGCATCATCTGGATGTTCCTCTAAATAGTCTGTCAGCATCTCAGAAACAGCCTGACTAACACTTGAAGAAACCTCCCTGTTACCTAACTTAGTTTTTGTTTGCCCTTCAAATTGAGGCTCAGAAACTTTAACAGAAATAATAGCTGTTAAACCTTCTCTAAAATCATCTCCAGAAATTTCAAATTTTAATTTATCTAACATTCCTGAACCATCTGCATATTTTTTCAATGTATGGGTCAATCCTCTTCTAAAACCAGACAAGTGTGTTCCACCTTCATGTGTATTAATATTATTCACATAAGAGTGTAAATTTTCTGAATACGAAGTATTATACGCCATAGCTACTTCTACAGGTACTCCATTTTTCTCTCCTTCAAAAGAAATTACATCTTTCAATAAAGGTTCTCTATTGCCATCTAAAAACTTAATAAATTCTTTTAAACCTTCTTTAGAGTGGAAAGTCTCGTTAACAAATTCTCCTTTTTCATCTTTATGTCTTTTATCAATAAGAATAACTGTTATTCCTTTATTAAGGTAAGCGAGTTCTCTTAATCTTGAAGCTAATATATCGTAGCTATACTCAAGTGTGTGAATAAAAATAGTAGGATCTGGCTTGAAAGTTACCATTGTTCCTCTTTTGTCAGTAGTACCAACTTCTTTTACCGGAGATAAAGACTTCCCTAGTTCATATTCTTGCTCGTATACCTTACCATTTCTGTACACTGTTGCTTTCAGACTCTCAGAAAGTGCATTAACACAACTAACTCCAACTCCGTGAAGACCACCAGAAACTTTATAAGAATCCTTATCAAATTTTCCACCAGCACCAATCTTAGTCATTACAACCTCTAAAGCAGAAACTCCTTCTTTTTTATGAATATCCACTGGAATACCCCTTCCATCATCAATAGTAGTTACTGAGTTGTCCTCATTTATTATAACTGAAATTTCATTACAATGACCGGCAAGAGCCTCGTCAATAGAATTATCTACAACCTCATAAACTAAATGATGAAGACCTCTTGACCCTACATCTCCAATATACATTGAAGGACGCATTCTAACGTGCTCCATTCCTTCTAAAGCCTGTATACTATCAGCTGAATAACTTTGCTTTTTTTCACTCATAAATTATGTTTTTAATTTAATTATAAAGAATAAAAAAACCATGTGAATAACTGCGGTTTGTTTATTCTTGTAAATATAAAAAAAAGCAGAAATTTTTAAGCTATTTTTTGCTTAAATAAGCACATAAGTTATTAACAATTTTAAGAGGAAAAATCAACTTAAATTCAAGATTTATAAGCATCTTCATGAACCTCTGAAATAGCTCTACCGGACGGCTCATTCATATTTTTAAATGATTCATCCCATTCAAGTGCTATTTTTGTGCTACAAGCTATAGAGGGTTCTTGCGGAACACTTAAAGCAGCAGCCTTACTTGGAAAATGAGATTGAAATATTGTACGGTAATAATATTCTTCTTTTGAAGCTGGTGGCTGATCTGGAAAATCAATTTTTACAGACTTCATTTGATCATCAGAAACAAAGCTACCTACTAGCTTTTTCAACTCATCAATCCAACTATAACCAACACCATCACTAAATTGCTCCTTCTGCCTCCAAACAATACTTTTTGGCAAATAATCTTCAAAAGCTTTTCTTAAAACCCATTTCTCCATTCTTTCTGAATTAATCATTTTATCATCCGGGTTTATACTCATAGCAACATCAATAAATTCTTTATCCAAAAAAGGCACTCTACCTTCAATTCCCCAAGCAGCTAAACTTTTATTAGCCCTTAAACAATCGTACATATGTAATTTATTTATTTTTCTAACCGTTTCTTTATGAAACTCTTTTGAGTTAGGAGCTTTATGAAAATACAAGTACCCTCCAAACAATTCATCTGCACCTTCACCAGAAAGCACCATTTTAATACCCATTGACTTAATAACTCTAGCCATTAAGTACATAGGTGTTGAAGCTCTTATAGTCGTTACATCATATGTTTCTAAATTATAAATAACGTCTTTAATCGCATCTAAACCCTCCTGAATCGTAAAAACAATTTCGTGGTGAATAGTACCAATATGATCAGCAACCTTTTTAGCAGCTATAAGGTCTGGAGAGCCTTTAAGACCAACTGAAAAAGAATGCAACTGAGGCCACCAAGCTTCAGACTTATCCCCGCTTTCGATTCTTTTTTGAGAATATTTTTTTGCAATTGCAGATGTAATGGAAGAGTCTAAACCGCCGGAAAGCAAAACTCCATATGGAACATCACTCATAAGCTGTCTATGAATAGCCGAATCTAAAGCTTCTTTAATCTTAGTTATACTTGTTTTATTATTCTTAACAGCATTATAGTCATTCCAGTCTCTTTTGTACCATTTGATAAATTTCTTTTGCTTACTGTGGTAATAATGTCCAGGTGGAAATAATTCAATTTTAGTGCAATACCCTTCCAACGCTTTTAACTCTGAAGCAGCATAAAAAGTCCCTTTATCATCCCAACCAATATAAAGAGGGATAACACCAACATGATCTCTAGCTACAAAATACTCGTCTTTTAATTCGTCGTAAATTGCAAATCCAAAAATACCATTCATCTTATCAAGAAAATCAGCTCCATACTTTTGATATAAAGCTATAATTACCTCACAGTCACTACTAGTTGAAAATTCATAAGAACCAATAAACTCTTTCCTTAATTGCATATGGTTATAAATCTCACCATTGGCGGCTAATATCAATTTTTTATCTTGACTAAAGAGTGGCTGCTTGCCAGACTTGGGGTCAACAATAGCCAATCTCTCATGAGCCATAATAGCATTACCAGAACTATAAATACCACTCCAATCTGGTCCTCTATGTCTAATTTTTTTTGACATTTCTAATATTTGAGGTCTTAGAGACCCTGAACTTTGCTTTACATCAAAAGCACAAACAATTCCACACATGTTATATATTTTAATCAAATATCATTAAAATATTATTAAAATAAACATAATTTATAATTATGATTACATATGTATATTAAAAAAAGTAATTTATAGTAAAAAAGTAATTAAAAATTGAGAATAATGAAGGAATCCTTACAAAAGTAATTAAGGAATATTTAGGTACTTATGGGTTTGAAGAGAGATTTTCCATTTTGGGTTTTGCATAACATAGTCAACAATTAAAGGCATAACTACTTCTCTTTTACTCCACTCAGGTTGCAAAAACAAAATACATTCAGAACTAATCTTTGAAGCTTCCCTTTCAGCAAACTTAAAATCATCTTTATTGTAAATAATCATTTTAAGTTCATTAGCAGTTTCATATATTTTTTGCTTGGGTAATTTATTCTTTTTAGGAGATAAACATATCCAATCCCAGTCTCCAGTGAGATCATAGGCGCCCGATGTTTCTATATGAACCGATTTGTTTTTTTCTTTTAATAATTTAGTTATCATGGTCATGTCCCACATTAAAGGCTCACCACCTGTGATAACTACTGTATCACTAAAGGGTTCAGCATTTTTAACAATATCCTGGGTCAAGGTTGGAGGATGAGTTAATGCATCCCAACTTTCCTTTACATCACACCAATGACAACCGACGTCACAACCACCCAGCCTTATAAAGTAAGCAGCAGTACCCTTATGAAAGCCTTCCCCTTGTATTGTATAAAACGATTCCATTAAAGGAAGCATCTCACCTTTATCAACTAAATTTTTAGTTTTATCATCCATCGAGTGCAAATATAAATTTCTATTCACTACAAAAACGATTAGAAACCTTTTTTTTAATAAAAAAAATCAAACTTAAAGATCTTAAATAATTATATTTACGTAACATTAATTACAAAAAAATTATAATGAATAAAGTTATATTAATTTTAATAGCAACAGCTATCATTACGTCCTGCTCAACAGAAAAAGATCCTTATTTAATTTCCAATAATAGCATTGGTCATGTCTCCGATACGACTATGATGAAAGATTTAATTCAAATATTTAAAAATGACTCCGTGCGAAATGATATTTCAGGAGATAGTTTTACAGGTAAATTTAATGACATCACCATTTTAGATAAAGAAGGTAATGAGCTATTAGAAATTACACCAAAAGAAGATTTAGATTATAGCTCTACAGCAAAGCTGATAAAGATCATAGACCCAAGATATAAAACAAAAAAAGGAATTGGGTCAAGCAGTACCTTTAAAGAAGTAAGAGACAATTATAACATAAGTAATATTCAAAATAGCTTAAGAAATATAATTATTTCAATTAACTCCGCTAATTTATATTTTACAATTAATAAAAATCAACTCCCATCTAATCTTAGATATAACTCAAATATTGAAATTGATAAAGCACAAATTCCAGATAACGCCAAAATTAATGATCTTTATTTAGAATGGATAAATTAGATGGAAGAACAGAAAATTAGATTAAATAAATACTTAAGTGAAATTGGCTATTGCTCTAGAAGAGCTGGAGATAAACTTATTGAATCTGGAAGAGTTTTAGTAAACAATGAACCTGCAACTTTAGGCCAGAAAATTATTATAACTGATGAAATAAAAATTGACAACGAAGTTGTTGAAGTAAAATCAAAGAGAAAGATCTACTTAGCATTGAATAAACCAATAGGCATAGTATGCACTACAGATACAAGAGTTGAGAAAGACAACATAATAGATTTTATAAATTATCCTGAAAGAATCTTTCCAATAGGAAGATTAGACAAGCCAAGTTCGGGGCTAATCCTACTTACAAATGATGGAGATATTGTAAATAAGATTCTAAGAACAGAACACAATCATGAAAAAGAATACTTAGTTAGAGTAGACAAACCCCTTTCTCAAACTATTATTGACCGAATGTCAAAAGGTGTTCCAATACTAGATACTATCACGAAGGAATGTGAAATTAAAAAAATAAGTACCAATGAGTTTAAAATAATCCTAACTCAAGGTTTAAATAGACAGATTAGAAGAATGTGTGAGTATTTTAATTATAAAGTTGTTTCTCTAGAAAGAACTAGAATAATGAATATCAAATTAGACTTACCCTTAGGAGAACATAGAGAACTTACAAATGATGAAATAAGCTCTTTAAATAAACTAATTGATAATGAGTAATATAACACCCTTTCATTTAGCAATCCCTGTAGACAACCTTTCAAAGTGTAGAGATTTTTACAAACAAATATTAGGCTGCAAAGAAGGCAGAAGTAGTGATCATTGGGTTGACTTTGATTTTTTTGGACACCAACTAGTTATTCATTTCAAAGAAAAATCAGAAGAGAAATCACACGCAAACCTAGTGGACGGAAAAGACGTACCAATTCCTCATTTTGGAGTCGTATTAGAGTGGGGTAAGTTTCAAGAATTATCGATTAGACTTAAATCTAAAAGTGTAAAATTTATTATTGAACCCTACATACGATTTAAAGGTCTTGCAGGTGAACAAGCTACTATGTTTTTTAAAGATCC